>CAZBTT010000157.1:0-9393 GCA_964494295.1 uncultured Acidobacteriota bacterium | reverse complement strand
CTCGCAGGCTTGGTAGTGGCGGCCCGCGTGGCCGTGCGCCGCTGGGGGTTGCCGCGCCGGGAGCGCCTCCCGCGTCGGCACTGCGTTACCAGGACTTCGGAATCGTGTGCCTCCTTGCTCGGCTTATCGGTCGCAAAGGTCGCGGACGGACCTTCGGTGACTCGCGCCCGAAATCCCGGCGCAAGCAACCCCCAGCAGCGCCCGGCCCCGCTCTATCCTCGGGCCAAACGCCAACTTCAGAAACCGGCTGAAATGGGGCGTTCTCGAACGGGTTTCTCGGCAGGAGTCCGTCCTGACGTGCTCGACGAGGCGATCCTCGCCACTCGGTGATCAGAGATTTCCCTGGAGTCCGATTTCCTCTGCGACTGGCTTCAGAGCTTCGATGACGAAACCGATGTGCTCCTCGAGCGGCCGGCCCACCGCCACAGCTCCGCCATAGACGTAGCTGCGGTCGACCGAACGCGCGAACGCCTTGTCCTTGAGTTTCTTCACCACCGACTCGACCGGCAGATCGTGGATGCTCTTTGACGGCCGCACCTTCACGCACGCGCCCACGAAGCCGACAAGTTCGTCGCACGCGTAGATCGCCTTCTTGAGCGGCGTGTCGCGCGGGATGTTCATGTAGTCGGCGTGCGAGGAAATCGCCTCGACGATCTCCTCGTCGTAGCCACGCTCGCGGAGGATGTGCTGGCCGAGAACGAGGTGCGTCTCCTCGGTCGGATGTTTCTCGTAGTCGAAGTCGTGGAGCAGGCCCACGATCCCCCACTTCTCGATCTCCGCGGCGTCGGCGACTCCGTAGTGACGCGCGTACGCCTTCATCGCGGTCTCGACGGCCACGCCGTGTTTGCGCAGCGCATCGGTCAGGGTGAATTCGTGGAGCAGCGCCAGCGCTTCGGCGCGGGTCTTTCGTTCGGCCACGCTACTTGACGCGTTTGGCTTCGAACTCCTGACCGGGGCCCTCAGCGCCTTCGCGGGTGCGAGTCATCTTGATGACCTCGCCGGTGAGCTTGCCCTTGTGCACGAGCTTCATCTCATTGCCGTTGAAGCTCACGACCACGATGAAGGCGATGTCGTCGCCCTTGACGCTGCCGTCGGAAATAGCCATCTCACCCTGCATCCCCGACATGGTGCCGGTGAGCTTTTCCCCCTCGACCTTGAAATCGAAGTTAGTGGTGCGGGTCTGGCCGCCGCGTCCGGGGACTTCGGCGGTCCACTTGCCGGTGATATCGGCAGCGAAGCTGGCGGTGGCGAGGAGAACGAACGCGAAAACGGCGAGGAATCTGATCTTCATGGGAGGGAGCGTACACCTTGTTGAATCGCGGCGCGACGGACCTTCAGGCCGCGGCTTGAGGTTGTTAAGCGACGGGCAACCCCTTCGCCGCCACCTGCTCCATTTCGGACGCGAAAGCATCGATCTCGTCGACCGTGGTGTACACGTTCGGGGTGATGCGGAGGCCCTGGTACTCCGCGTGGACAATGGCGACGGTGAAGATGCGCTTCTTCGCCCAGAGGTGTCCCTGGAGCCTGGCGGTGTCGACCCCGCGGATGCCCACATTGCCGATGGCGCAGCCCATGGCCGGATCGAAGCTCGTATTAATGACAAACCTCGGATCCGTGGACAACCGTTTCATCCATCGGTCGCGGAGGTAGCGCAGGCGCGCCGACTTCCTTAAGGCGCCAATGCCGCGGTGGAAGACGATGGCCTCGGCGATCGCGTTGTGATTCGCCGCCGGATGCGTGCCGATCTCCTCGTACTTCCGGATGTCCTCGTCCTGCTTCGCCTCGGCCGCCATCAGAGGCCACAGCGACTTGATCCGGTTCTTCCGCACGTACAGGAAGCCCGTGCCGATAGGGGCCAGCATCCACTTGTGCAGGCTCACACCGTAGAAGTCGCAATCGACGTCCTTGTGCTTGATCGGCCACTGGCCGAACGCATGGGCGCCGTCGACGATCACCTCGATGCCGCGCGACCGGGCGAATTCGCACACGCGCTTCACGGGGAAGATCTGTCCGGTGAGATTCGTGATGTGACAGATCAGGATCACTTTCGTCTTCGGGGTGACACCCTTCACGAACCGCTCGTAGAGGTCGTCCATCGAGGGCGCCGGGACCGGGAAGGAGAACTGCTTCAGCACCACGCCATCGCGGCGCTCGCGCTGCCTCCAGGCCGTGATCATCCGCGGATAGTCCTGATTGGTGGTCAGGATCTCGTCGCCGGCCTTGAGGTCCAAACCCATGATGCAGGTCTCGAGCGACTCGCTGGCGTTGCGAGTGATGGCCATCTCCTCGGGATCGCAGCCGAATTCCGCGGCCAGCTCGCGCCGAACGCCCTCGATTCCGGGCTCGAGCTGCTGCCACATGTTGTACACGGGCGCCTGGTTCGACTGATCGAGGTAGCGCTTGAGCGCGTCGTGCACCACACGAGGGGACGGGCAGACGCCGCCGTTGTTGAGGTTGATCATGGTGCGATCCAGGGAAAAGGCTCCCTGGATCTCGCGCCAGTAGTCCTCGTTCGTGGCCATCTCGAGGGGGCTCGCCCCCGTAGCCGAGGAGCCCGCGGCCTCGACAACCTCGAGGGCGTGGTCCTTGAAGGTAACGGCGACGGCCGAAGCCGCCCCCGCCCGGGAGAGAAAAGCGCGCCGTGTGGCCATGACCTCAAGACCTCCTCGACTGGGTACGGCGTTGCGACAAGAGGGGCGCGAGCGCCCCCCTGGAATCAGTGCGCGACTACTTCGCGGCGCGCTCGATCACGACGCCAGTGGCTTCGATCGACACCTTGGCGCTGACGCCCTTGGCGCCTTCGCCCTCGAGATGCTCGATCTCTTCCTTGGTCCGCTCCTTCAAGAGCACCCGGCCTTCGAGCTTCACCTTCTGGCCGGCGGCATCCTTCGGGACGAAGAACGAATAGCCCTCGAAGCTGACATGAACGTTCTTGCCGGCCTGCTCGAAGGTGAGCCAGCAGCCCTTCTCCTGGCAGACGCTCTTGATGACGCCCTCGAGCGCCACCATCTTGCCGGCCTCGGGCTTCTCCAGAATGGCGGCGAGTGTGGTCGGGGCGAGACCCTGAAGAGGCTTGCCGAAAGTCTGCGAACCGGCAGAGGCACTCGCGGCGAGAACGACGGCGAACGAAAGGGTGAGCAGGGAACGCATAAGGCACCTCGATGTGTTGGGAGCGGCCTCAGACCGGCCGCTCGCGGAATCCGGCGTTTCTTTTATCGGCCGGATTATAAATCCCGCCGGGGACACCCCATTTCAATCGAGGCCGGGACGGTACTAGAGTCTCCCCATGAGTCCCTCCGGTCCGCACCGCAGTCCATCGGCGATCGACGCGCTCGGCGAGGGAATCTCGCACATGCGCGAGAAGCTGTTTCCGTTCAGTTTCGTCGGTTGGGTCACCCTCGGCTTCGTCAGCCTGCTCGAAAGTTGCGGCTCGGGCAGCAGCGGAGGCGTCCAGAACCGGTTCCCAAGCGGATCCGGGCCTTACGAGGATCCGACCCAACTCGTGGAGGGGGCGCTCGCGTGGATCGCCTCTCACATGATCCTCTTCGTCAGCGTCCTGATGGGCGTCATGCTCCTTTCGCTCGTCATCATGTGGGTGAGGTCGCGGACCATCTTCGTCTACATCGACGATGTGGCCACGGGCCGGTTCGACATCGTCCGGCCATGGAGCGAGCACAGCGGTCACGCCGACTCATTCTTCTTCCTGAGCCTCATCGTGCAGGGCGCCTCGTTCATCCTGATGGTCCTGATCCTCGGCCTCAGCGGGTTCTTCGTGTTGTGGGCGCGCGCGAACGAGTGGGGCGGCGGGTCGATTGCGCTTGGCGTGATCCCTCTCGTGTTCCTTTTCCTCCTGTCGATCCTGGTCGCGGCGGTCCTCGGCATGGTCCTCCGGGATTTCGTCGCCCCTCTGCAACTCTCGCGCGACATCGGCGCAAAGGACGCCGGCTCGGTGTTCCTGTCCATGCTGGGAGAACGCCCAGGCCTGCTGATCGGTTACGCGATTCTCAAGTTCGTGGTGAGCATCGGGGTGGGCATCGTGGTCCTGATCGGAAGCTGCCTCACCTGCTGCATCGGCGCGCTGCCCCTGGTCAACCAGACCCTCTTCCAGCCCATCTACTACGCCGAGCGGGCCTGGTCGTTGAAGCTCCTGGCCCAGATGGGCGACGATCTGTTCAAGAAGCTGGCGCCCCCGACCCTGCCCCAGGCGCCCCCGCCCTATGAGAACCCGAGCGACGCCCTCACCGGCCCGATCGATCTTTCGGCCATCGACTTCGAGACGCCACCCAGGAGCTGAGGCAGCAAACGATGTGACGCTCGTCCAAGCGTCACGTCCCTAGAGCCGGGCGCGAAACCGCGGGCGCTAGTCTCTCGCCATGCGGTCGCTCCTCGAACGCCTCGCCCTCCATCGTCCGGAGTTAAGGGCCTGGGCGCTTTACGACTGGGCGAACTCGGTCTACATGACGAGCGTCCTCGCGACCCTCCTCCCCCTTTACTTCCGGACCGTTGCCGGAGGCTCCCTGCCCCAGGGCACGGCCACCGCCAGGTTCGCCATGGCCACGGCCTGCGCCGTGACCATCGTCGCCTTGATCTCGCCATTCTGCGGCGCCCTCGCCGATTTCGCGGGCACTCGGAAGATCATGCTCGCTCGCTTTCTCGCCCTCGGCGTGACATCCACCGCCGCCCTCGCCCTCGTAGGCCCGGGCGACTGGGTGCTCTGCCTTCTTCTCTTCATCGCGGGAAACGTGGGCGCCTCCGCGAGCATCGTCTTCTACAACTCCCTCCTCCCTCACGTCGCCCGACCTGATGAGGTGAACCGGCTTTCCACCGCCGGCTTCGCCCTCGGATATCTCAGCGGCGGCCTGGTGCTCGCTTTGAACCTCCTCATGATCCAGAGGCACGAGGCTCTTGGCATACCGGACAGTCAGACCGCGATGCGTCTCGCCTTTCTGATGGCCGCGCTGTGGTGGGCGATCTTCTCCATCCCCGTGCTCCTTCGGGTGGGCGAACCGCCTCGCCTCGAGGCCACCGCTCTGGAACAGGGACGCCCGCTCCCGAGGGTCGTGCTGGGTCGGCTGAAGACCACGCTTTCGGGCCTTCGCACTCATCGTGACGCCGGCTGGATGCTCCTCGGCTACCTGCTCTACAACGACGGAGTCAACACCATCATCCGCATGGCCGCCATCTACGCCACCGACATCGGTATCTCGCGGACCGCCATGCTGCTGGGGATCCTGATGGTCCAGTTCATCGGC
Organism: uncultured Acidobacteriota bacterium; assembly: GCA_964494295.1. Classification (GTDB taxonomy): domain Bacteria; phylum Acidobacteriota; class Vicinamibacteria; order Fen-336; family JAGNNV01; genus JAGNNV01. The sequence continues at coordinate 4,141 of CAZBTT010000157.1, read as the reverse complement.
ATCCCCTTCGCGTTCCTGGCGGGCTTCCTGGCCGATCGGGTCGGGGTCAAACGCGTGATCTTCCTGACCCTGTTTGTCTACGTGATCATCGCCTGGCTCGGCTACCGCATGACCGAGGACACCGACTTCTTGATCCTGGCCGGGCTGGTGGGTCTCGTGCAGGGCGGCGCCCAGGGCCTCGGGCGGTCGCTCTTCGCAAGCCTCGTCCCGCGACACAAGTCCGCGGAAATGTTCGGCTTCTTCGGCGTGTTCGACAAGTTCGGCGGCGTGATCGGCTCGGCGCTCTTCGCCTTGACGGTGAGCCTCACCGGTTCCGGGCGACTCGCGATCCTGGCGCTGAGCGTCCTGTTCGTGGCGGGCGCGATTGTCCTGTCGTTCGTCAACGTCGAACGCGGACAGGCGGCGGCGCGGGCCGCCGAGGCGCAGCGATGAGGGCGGCCCTGGACACCGCGCTCTCGGGCCTCGCGCAGGTCATGGCCGGAGTGTTCTTCCGAAGCGTCGAGGTGTCGGGTCCGGGCTCGATTCCCCGGGGCGCGCCGCTCCTGATCGTGGCGAACCACGCGAACTCACTCGCCGACCCGCTGCTGCTGATGGCCTTCGTCGACGGTCGCGCGCGCATCCTCGCGAAAAGCACGCTCTGGTCCCATCCCGTGCTCGGACCCTTGCTGGTCCTCGTCGGCGCCCTACCGGTTTATCGCCATCGCGACGCCGGCCAGGATGTCTCGAAGAATCTGAGCACCTTCTCGCGCTGTCACCTCGAATTGAAGCGAGGCGGGAGCATCGCGCTTTTCCCGGAGGGAACCAGCCACAACCTTCCCCACCGACTCCCGCTGAAGACCGGCGCGGCCCGGATCGCGCTCGAAGCCTTGATCTCGGGGGCGAGCGGCCTTCGCATTCTCCCCGTCGGCCTCGTCTACGAGGCGAAGGGCCGGTTCAGGTCCCGAGTACTGATCAACATCGGAACCCCGATCGATCCGGAGCCGGAATCGCGCGTCTTCGGAATCAAGCCCAGGGAGGCCGTCCTTGAACTGACCGAGCGGATCGCGCGCGGACTCGAGACGGTAACGACGAGCTACGAGTCGTGGGATGAGGCCCGCCTTTTGAACCTGGCCGCGGCGGTGATCGGCGCCTCGACGCTCCAGGAGCGCTTCACCCGGTCGCGTGCCTTCCTCGCCGCCTCTCGTGAACTCCGCGCGCGCGATCCTGAGCGCATGGACCGCGTGACCGCGTCGGTCGAGGAATACGAGCAACACCTGCGCGACCTGTCGCTCTTTGACGAAGACGTGGCCAAAGCCTCGCAGCGCAGTCAGGCACGACTCCAACTGCTCCTGCATCTCCCCCTCGGACTCGTGGGCGCCGTCTTGAACTTCATCCCGTACCAGATGACCGGCTGGGTGACCCGAAGGTTCGCGCGCACCCCCGACGAGCCCGCGACTTACATGCTGATGATGGCGCTTCTCGCTTTCCCCTCGGCTTGGCTCGCTCTCGGGGTCTTTGGGTGGTTTCTGGCCGGCCCCCTCGCGGGCGCACTCACCATGCTCCTCGCTCCCGTGACCGGCGTCGCCGCCCTTCGCCTTCGCGAGGCCCTGCAGGTTCTTCGGCGGTCGCAGCCGACGCTCGGCCTGGTTCGTCAGCGCGAAGCGCTTGCCGAGATGATCCGCGAGGTGGCCGGCCTGACCCTCACTTCGTCTCGCTGATCCTCGAGTCTCGTTTGGGGTCAGCGGTCCTTGTTGCCGGAGAGGGAGAAGCTCATCGACACGAAGCCGCCGACGCCGCTGCGGTTCGGCGCCTCGAGGTACTTGAGCGCGGCCAGAGACACCATCGGATCGCGCCCCCCGAAGCGTCGCTTCCCAAGCTTGATGATCGCGAGCGGCCCCAGTCTCTGCCGCGTGTTCCGTGGCGCGTCCCAGACCTTGAGATAGTCGTGGAGCACGCCGATGCGGAGCTTTTCGCCGCGGTTTCGAGAAACGTCAAGGAGAACCACGCTCGACCCGCTGACCAGCGAATCCCCTCTTGAATCCAGCAGGGTGGCGCGATTCGGTTCGTAGAAAACCGTTCCCGGAGCGTCCTTCACCTTCCAGGATTCGAAATCAGCCGACGCCCGCACGCTCAACCGCCCGGCCCGGAATTTGAGCGCGGGGGAAAGGTGGAAACGACGGCCCACACCCGAAACCGCCTCGTCGTTTCTGGCTTTCCGCGAGTCGTCGCGGAAGTCGCTCTCGTATCCCCCAAATCCCACGAGATTCCCGAACGTGCCGAAATACGCGAGGCCCGTCGCCCCGGCGCGAATATCGAGGATGGCGAGCGGAGAAACCTGGAGCCAGAGTTGGGTCTGGTTCGAAGCCGGAGAGATCTGGTTCGAGACTCCAATCGCCACATGGGCGCCTTTGACCAGGGGGTGCGTGGACCGGGATATGGACCACTTCCAGCTCGCCTCGGCCTCGGCGCGAAGCCCGAGGGGGTTCGCCTGCACGCCGAGCCCGCCGCGAAGTTCGCGCTCCGCGGCGGTGGCCGGACCGGCCGGGCCTCCGAGAAAGAGCAGGGAGAGAACGGCCGCGTTGAGGATCAGGACCGTCGATTTGGTGCGTTTCATGGGAGCCTCCGGTTTCACGCGAGTAGCGTAGGCCGCGGGGCCGGGGGCGGTTCGACCCTCCTGTGCCGCTTCTTCAGGCGTCACACCCGCGACAAAAGGCTCAAGCGGGCCGATCTGGTCGATCGTCTACACTCCAAGAGAGCAAAGACGCACCGCGGCCTGCCGCGGAAAGAGCATCGGTGAGCAGAGCCCCGCGAGGGGCGAAAGTGGAGAGTGCGCGAATGAGGCGGATGTTTGGGGCGTTGATCCTGGCGATGGTTTGTTCCGGCATGGCCTTTGCCCAGGACGAGACGGCGGGGCTCGAGAACTCGGTGGTGAAGGTCTTCTCCTCAATGCGGTATCCCGACCCTTACAAGCCCTGGACCAAACAGGCCCCGACCGAGGCCACGGGAAGCGGCGTGGTGATCTCCGGCAACCGGATACTCACCAACGCCCATGTGGTGATGTTCGCGAGCGAGGTGCAGATCCGCGCCAATCAGTCGGGGAACAAGATCACGGCCCGGGTCGAAACCCTCGCCCGCGACATGGATCTCGCCATCCTCAAGCTCGACGACGACGCCTTCTTCAAGGACCATCCGCCTCTCGGCTGCGCGAGCACCCTGCCGGAGATCAAGGATGCGGTGATGGCGTTTGGATATCCGGTCGGGGGCGACTCCCTTTCCGTGACCAAAGGCATTGTCTCCCGCATCGACTTCGCCCCCTACGGATACGATCCCGCGGCAACCGGCGCCGCGGGTCTGCGCATCCAGGTCGACGCCGCGATCAATCCGGGCAACAGCGGAGGGCCCGCCGTGGTGGGCAGCAAGATGATCGGTCTCGCCTTCGCCTCGCTCGGCGGCGCCCAGAACATCAGCTACATCATCCCCTGCACCGAGATCGAGCCGTACCTCAAGGACATCGCGGACGGCCGCTACGACGGCAAGCCGGTGCTGAGCGACCGCCTGCAGACCCTCGAAAACGGGGCGCTCCGCTCATTTCTCAGGCTTCCGAAGGACACCCAGGGCATCGTGGTGGACGAGCCCGTCGAACGCGCGGGCGGGGCCTCGCTCAAGAAGTGGGACGTGATCACGAAGATCGCGGATGCCTCGGTGGACGACCAGGGCATGGTGAAGCTCGGAGCCAACAGCCGGGTGGGTTTCCAGTACCTTGTCCAGAGCGTCACCCGCGGCGGCAAGGTGCCCCTCACCATCGTGCGCGATTCGAAAGTGATGCCGATCGAACTTCCGGTCGAGCCCGCGAAACCGGGTCTGATTCCAAGCCTCGACGGCAACTACCCTTCGTACTTCGTCTACGGGCCGCTCGTGCTATCGGGCGCCACCATGGAGTATGTGGGGGGCTTCATGCGCAATCAGGGCATGAACAACATGGTGGGGGCGCTCACCAGTTCGCTTCTCCGGCGGATGCTCGACCGAAAGGCGTTCCCGCGCGAAGAACTCGTGATTGTGGCCGCGCCCTTCTTCCCCCACCGCGTGGCTAAGGGGTATTCTAATCCCATGGGCCGCGTCGTCCACAAGATCAGCGGGGTCCGGGTGAAGACCCGGGCCCAGG
>CAZBTT010000156.1:0-9411 GCA_964494295.1 uncultured Acidobacteriota bacterium | reverse complement strand
GGTCGACTTCGCGGGCGACACTTCAACGGCGATCCGGCCGAGGTCGCCCTCGGGCAGGCCCTTCGTCAGCTTGCGCCAGGTAGCGCCGCCGTCGGTGGACTTGAAGAGTCCGCTCTTGGGTCCCCCCGAGGTGAAGAAATCCGGCGAGCGGCGATGCTGCCACAAGGCGGCATAGACGATCTTGCCGTCCTTGGGATCGAGGGAGAGATCCGCGCAACCGGTGTCGGGCGCTCCGGCCAGGGTCTTCTCCCAGGTCTTGCCCGCGTCTTTGGTGACGTACACACCGCGATCGTCGCTGTCATTGAAGAGCGGGCCGAGCGCGCAGGCAAAGACTTTCGAAGAATCGGACGGATCGACGGCCACGCGCGCGATGCGCTCGGTCTTCTCGAGACCGAGCTTCTGCCAATTGTCTCCCCCGTCGTTCGACCGATAAATTCCATCGCCCACCGAGACGCTGTTGCGGACCCAGGTTTCGCCGGTGCCCACCCAGATCGTCTTCGGATTCCTGGGGTCGATCTCGATGTCGCCGATCGAGGGGTTGTACTTATCGAAGACCGGCTTGAAGCGGACGCCCCCATCATCGGACTTCCAGACCCCGCCCGCGGCCGCGCCCACGTAGATGGTGAGCCGGTCGCCCACGACGGCGTCGATCGCGGACACTCGACCGCTCATGACCGCGGGACCAATGCTGCGGGCTTCGAGACCGCCGAACGTGTCGGAGTCGATCTTGACCTCCTGAGCGGGAGCGACGGCGGCGAAGGCCAGGAAGAGGAAAGCGCCGGGGGCGAGGAAGGGGGGTTTCATGGAACGTCTCCTTGAAGGATCGGAAAAACGAAAACGGCCCTTCGCAGAGGGCCGTTTGAGGAACTGATCGAGCCGGACAACGGAGCCGCTTACTTGACGGGCGCGGGGGCTTCCTTCTTTGCCGGCATGACGAATCGGGTCTCGTCCAGCTTGGGATTGATCTCAACCTTGGTGATGGTGATGACCTGACGCATCGGTGAGCCCTTCTGACCGCTATCAATCGAGTGCGCGAGGATGAGGCCATCCACCTCCTTGTAGTCGCCCAGGTTGGTGTCGCCCTCGACCTCGGCGCCGCGGCGCGTGCTCTTGGACTCGAGCTTGATCTCGAGATTGCTGTCGGTGTCGATGTAGACAGTGCGGACATCGCCGCTCTTCATCGTGACCTTCATCTTGTAGGCATCGGTGCCCTCGACCTTTTCCTTGCCGAGGTACTCGACGGTGTGGCCCTTCGTCTTGTAGTCGACGAAAAAGCCGTCCATGTCCGCCTGTTCAACCGCGTCCTTCATCTCCTCCGGGGAAAGGGCCTCGGGATTCGGGTTCCCCTGGATCGGCATGAGCTTCCATCCCGTGCCTCCGTTCAGGACCATCGGGGTCAGGACCATTCCCTGGAACGTGATGTCCATCCGCACCTTGTCGCCGCGCATCTGTTCGATGACGGCCGGAGCTTCCATCCCGGGCCCGAGCGTGATCTTTCCCGTCACCCGCATCGACTGGACCGCGCGAATTTTCGCGAGGCCGCCTTTGGCTTCGAAGTTCTTGGCGAGAATCTCATCCACCGTCTGGGCGGGGGCGAGGGTCGCGAACGTCATGACGGATGCGGCAAGCAGAAATCTCATAGGGGGCTCTTTCTTCGCTTTGGGCGGGGCAGATCTGGTCAGGCAGACGAAGTCTACGATCCTGACCGATACGGAATGATACGTGGCCCCTCCCCGGCTTGTTCCCGAGGTGGTTCATGCCTGTGGCAAATATGCTCGAGGCATATGAAGCTGCTCGGCATCGCTTTCCGGAACCTGCTCCGAGCGCGACGACGGAATGCGCTCGCCGGTGGAACCATGGCGCTCGGCACCGCCGCCTTGATCCTCGGCAGCGGCTTGTCCGACGGCATCGCGCGCCAGCTCACCGACAACCTGGTCGCGGTTCAAACCGGCGAGATCATGGTGGTGAGACGGGAGGAGGGTTTTGTACCCCAGAACTCGCCCTTCGACGCGTATTCCAACGAGCGGATCGAAAACGGCGGAGTCGTCGTCCAGGAGATCGAAACCGGGGCTCGCGATCTCGGGATCGAGCGGGTAGCGCCGTACCTGCACGCGCGCGGCACCGCGATCGCGTCGAACCGCTCGACCCCGGCGGTCATCCTGGGGATCGTCCCCGAAAAGGAACCCGAACTCTTCAAGGCCCTCCCCCCCCGTGTGGGCGCGGTGTTGAGCGGCCAGTCCGACGAGGTCTACGTGGGCGAGCCGGTCGCGCGGATCCTGCGTCTGAGCGTCGGCGACTCGGTTTCGCTTCTGATCCAGACCCCGGAGGGAGCGATGAATTCGCTCGACGCGGTGGTGTGCGGGATCTTTCAGAAGGGCGCCCCCTGGTACGACAACACCTTCTTCATCCCGCTGGACGCGGCCCGAAAGCTCCAGGACGCGCCCGAAGGTGTGACGAATATCAAGATCAGGGCGGCCGGGTCGAAAGCGACCCTGGCGAAGGCCCGGGCCGACCTCGGCGAAATCATGGCGCGGGTTTCGCCCGCCACCTCGGTGGAGAGCGCCGAACAGGCGGGGCGTTTCTCCTTCTCGATCATTCAGGCGAACGAGGCGAGCCTCACCATCCTGTCGATCTTCCTCTTCGCCGCGGCATCCGTCGGCATCGTGAACGCCATGCTCATGAGCGTTCATGAGCGCACGCGGGAAATCGGCACGATCCGCGCCATGGGCATGCGCCGCGAGGGCGTGATCCGCCTCTTCCTGCTGGAGGGGCTGGCCCTGGGCGTGGTTGCGGCCGTGGTCGGCGTGCTGGCGGGTGGAGCCATGGTGCTCTACTGGGCGAACGTCGGCATAAAAATGAACACGGTGACCCTGGCCTGGCTCGCGGGTGGGGACTATCTCTATCCGCGTCTTGAAGTATTGAGCGTTCTGCGCGCGGCCTTCGCCATCATCGCTATGTCGACTCTCGCCGCCCTTTACCCCGCATACTCCGCGAGCTGCCTGGAGCCCCGGGAGGCCCTCCACCGGGTCTGAGCCGCAAGCAGCCAAGTAAGATGGCGTTTTCTCAAGGAGTCATCCCATGAAGACCTCAAGCCGCCTGCTCGTTCTCGTCGGCGCGGCCGTTCTCCTGGCCGCCTGCGCCTCGGTCAAGCCCCCGGCGGTCCGCGTGGCCGGAATCCACTTCGACGGGATCTCCCTCACGGGAGCCCGGGTCGACGTGGGCCTTCACATCCGGAATGTGAACCCCGAGGATCTTCAGATCGAACGGTTCGATTACGAGGTGAAACTCAACGGGAAGGTTCTGGGTCACGGATATCAGTCCGACCCCTTGATGCTCCAGGGCTTCAAGGAGGATCGTGTGATCTCGCGGCTGGATGTGAATCTTCTGAAAATCCCCGGCGCGGTCAAGACCGCCCTCGAGCGCGATCGGGTGGATGCCGAAGTCAAAGGCACCTTCTACGTCCGCGAAGGTTCGGGACTCCGCAAGATCAAGTTCGGAAGCCGGGGAAACGTGGACCTGAACCGAGGGCCGTCGCGGGATCGCAGGGACTGAAACGGGGCGAAAAAGGGCGCGATTCGCTTCGTTTGACGATAGGGAAAGCGGACACTAGACTGCCTCGGATCTCCCCGAAATGTTGGAATTTCTTGTTGATGATTGTTTTCGGACGGGACAGTTCTAGCTCGACTGGGGCTCCATGAAGGTCAAGGTACTCGGCTGCTACGGCGGAATCGCTCCCGGACAGGGGATGACGTCGTTTCTGGTCAACGACACGGTGGCGCTCGACGCAGGGGGTTTGTCTTTCGCCCTTTCCGTCGACCGACAGGCGATGGTGAAGGATGTCTTCATCTCCCATGCCCACCTCGACCACACCTGCTGTCTGCCCTTCCTGATCGACAACAGTTTCGCATCGCCCGGATTCTCGCTGCGGATCTACGGAATCCACGAAGTGGTGACCGCGCTGTCGCGACATCTCTTCAATGGCTCGCTCTGGCCCGATTTCACGTCGATCCCCGACGACCTCACGCCCGTCCTGAAACTCGTCACCCTCGAACCTGAAAAGCCCGTGAAAGTGGGAAACCTCAAGATCCGCGCGGTTCCGGTATCTCATTCGGTTCCCACCACGGGTTTCATCGTCGACGACGGTGAGGGTTCTCTCGCCTTTTCGAGCGACACCGGTCCCACCAGCCATTTCTGGGAAGTCGTGAACGGCACGAAGAATCTCAAGGCCGTGATCACCGAGTCGTCCTTCCCAAACGCCGAAGAGGACCTGGCGCGGATCTCCGGCCACCTGACGCCGGCGCTTCTTGGCCGGGAACTCGAGAAGCTGAAGCGTGACGTCCCCGTCTACATCTACGGGGCTAAACCGCGGTTCGTCACCAGGATCAAGAAGGAAATCGCCGCCCTCCGTCGGAAGAACGTGACGATGTTCGTCCAGGGCCGCACGTACACGGTCTAGGAGCCTCCGCGGCCTCCGTCCGGGTGTCGAAGGGGCAGTCGAGGCGGTCCGCCCCCGACGAAGCCCGCCGCTGGGCAAAGCGGCATCCAACCTCACGAAAAACGAGCGGTTGAGGCCGATTTTCTGGCCCCATGTGTGTTCGGCGGGCCACCATTTCCATTGTGCTAGAGTCGTCGGCTGGCACAATCTATTGGGGTGATTACGCGTTCATGATGCGTCTGGATCAAGTTGAAATCGTTGGCTTTAAGTCGTTCTGCGATCGGCAGGAGCTGACTTTCAAGGGGGGGGTTACGGGCATCGTCGGGCCCAACGGCTGCGGCAAGAGCAACATCTCGGACGCCATCTCTTGGGTCCTCGGAGAGCAAAGCGCCAAGAGCCTCCGCGGCGGGGCCATGTCGGACGTGATCTTTGCCGGGACCACTGCTCGACAACCCGTGGGCATGGCCGAGGTCAACCTCAAATTGACCGGCCTCAACGGCCGCAGCACCGACGGCCGGGACGAGTGCACCATCTCCCGCAGGCTCTATCGCAACGGCGAGAGCGAGTATTTGATGAACGGCGCCACCTGCCGTTTGCGCGATATCCACGAGCTGTTCATGGACACGGGCCTCGGTTCGAAGGCGTACTCCTTCATCGAACAGGGAAAGATCGGTCAGATCCTCTCGAACAAGCCGACGGATCGCCGGGCCCTCATCGAGGAAGCCGCGGGCGTCACGAAGTACCGCGCACGCCGCCGCCAGACTCAGCTCAAGCTCGACGCCACGCAGCAGAATCTCCTCCGCGTCAACGACATCGTCACCGAAGTCGAAAAGCAGCTCGAGTCCTTGAAGCGCCAGGCCAGCAAGGCGCGGCGGCGGATGGTTCTCGCCGAAGAGCAGCTCGTTCTCGAACGCATCGTCTACGGTCGCACCTTCACGAAACTGCAGTCAGACGCCGACGAACTGGCGGGACGCGCGAATGTCGAGGTCGAACGCGCGGAGCGCATCGACTCGACGATCACGACCGCCGAGACCGAACTCGAAACCGGCCGCCTGGGCGTGATGGAGCAGGAGAAGGCGCTCGAACTGATCCGGGCCGAGCATTCCGACCTCACGCTCAAGGCCAATCGTTTCGAAACGCAAGCCGCCTATTGCCGCGATCAGTCCCGCGACGCCCTTTCCAGGTCGCAAGCGGCGGTCCAGGAGGCGGAGGACCTCAAGGCCCGCCTCGCGCCCCTCAGCGCGGCGCTCCAGCAGCAGGAAACCGACGCGCTCACCTTCGCGGAGCAGCGCGCGACGAGTGAAGCCACCCTCCAGGGCATCGAGGCGCTGCTCGAGGCCGCCGTCCTCGCGCTGCGCAATGTCGAGTCCGAGATGGACGCCGCACGTTCAACCCAGCTCTCCGCCCTCACCCGGATCTCCGCTCTGGGCTCGGCGAAAAGCGCCGCCCACGAGCGGGTGGAACGAGCGCAGGCCACACTCTCGAAACTCAAGACCGAGTTCGATGAGGTCTCCCGTGAACGTGAACGCGTGGAGGCGTCCCTCGGGGAGAACGCGGAACGCCGTGAAGAGGTCGAAGCGAGGAAGACCAGTCTCGATACGACTCTCGCCGGCGCGCGCAAAGACCGCGCGGAAGCCGAAACCGAACGCGGCGACCTCGGCCGCGAACTCGATACCCTGCATCGCGAACGCGATCAGCTCGCCGGGCGCCGCGCATCGCTCGAAGAACTGGTCGCCACTCACGGCGCTTTTGACGCCGGGTTCCGCGCGCTGCTCGACGATCGGACGAGTTCAGGCGTTCAAGGCCTTCTCGCGGACACGATCGAAGTGGCGCCAGAGCACGAGAAGGCGGTCGAGGGTTTCCTGGGCGACGCTTTGCAGGCCCTGGTCGTTCCCAACGCGGAGACGGCGCGGGCGGGTGTGGTGAGGCTCGCGGAATCGGGCGAGGGTCGCGCCTCGTTCCTGATTCTGGGGCGCGAGCCGGGCGCCTGCGCGCCCCTTGGAACCCCGAACGATGGCCGGATCGTCGGCCGGTTGAGCGAGCTCTACAAGGTCGGCCTGCCTGACGGCGAAACCGTCAAGCTCGGCCTGTGCGACGCGCTGGTCGTGCGCACACTCGAACATGCACTGGCTCTCTCGGAGACGCTCGACGCCCCGTTCGTCACCCTCGACGGCGAGGTGGTGCGCGGCGCGTGGGTAGAGGGCGGCCGCGGTGGCCGCGGCTTCCTGGCGCCGCGGCGCGAGGTGAAGGAGCTCAAAGAGCGCGAGGTCGCGATCGACGAGCGGCTCCTGGAACTGAAGACGCGCGAAGGCGAGGTGGCGTCCCGCATCGAAGCCACCCTGCTCACGATCAAGCAGACCGAAGACGCCATCCACGACGCGGAAAAGAATCTGCTCTCCCTCGACCACGAGAAGACCGCGTTCGAGGAAGAGAAAGTCCGGGGCGACCGCAAGCTCCAGGTCATCGACGTGGAGATGAAGCAGGCCGAATCGGAACGCGCCGCGGGAGACATGCGGATCCTCGAGATCGACAAGGAACTGCAGGCCGCGGAAGATGAGCGTGTTCAGACCGCGACCCTTCTTTCAAACCTCGGCCAGGGTCTGGTCGCGGCGCGAAATCACTCCGAGGAGAAGCAGGCAGTTTCCGCCGAGGCCCGCACGACCCTCGCCGGCCTCGTGGAGAAGGAAGCCGCCACGCTCAAGATGAAGGAGCGCCTGAGCGCCGAGTTCGCGGATCTCGAGAGCCGGATCGAGAACGCGCTCACCCGCTCGCGTGAACTCGAGGAGAAGGCCCGTGCCCTGGAGCTGGAGCAGCAGGTAGCGCTCAAGTCCCTCGCCGACACCCTGGGCGAACGTGAACGCGTGACCGAAGCCCTCGCCCGGGAAGACGAGAAGCTGCGCGGCACGCGTGCTGCGATCGACACCCAGGACGAGGCCCTCAAGGCCCACCGCAAGGAACGCGACGGGATCAAGGATGCGCTCAATGAAATCGAAGTGAGCCGGGCCCGGATTGCCTCCGATCTTGACCACCTCGGTCGCGAGGCCCACGCGGCCATCGGCCAGACCGCGGCCCAGGCCGCGCAGACCCTCACCGAAGAGGACCACGCAAGGAATCTGGAGGCGGTTTCGGAGGAACTGAACGAGGTCAAGGAGAAGATCGAGCGCATCGGCCCCGTGAACCCGCTCGCGGTTCAGGAGGCCCAGGAGAACGAGGAACGTTTCGCCTTCATGACCTCCCAGCGCCAGGACCTTCTCGACTCGATCCGGGAACTCGAAGAGGCGATCCGGCAGATCGACACCGAGTCGCGTTCACGCTTCGAAGAGGCCTTCCACATCGTCAACGCCAACTTCCAGGAAACGTTCAAGCAGCTCTTCGGCGGGGGCGCCGCCGGCCTGGCCCTGGTCGACAGCGAGGACATCCTCGAGGCGGGAATCGACATCATGGCCCAACCCCCGGGCAAGAAGCTTCAAAACGTCCTGCTGCTCTCCGGCGGTGAAAAGGCCATGACGGCGATAGCGCTTCTCTTCGCGATCTTCAAGTACAAGCCCTCGCCCTTCTGCATCCTCGACGAGGTGGACGCGCCGCTCGACGACGCGAACATCGGCCGGTTCGTGAAGATGCTCGACACCATTCGCGGCAACACTCAGTTCATCATCATCACGCACTCGCGCAAGACGATGCAGATCGCCGACAACCTTTACGGCGTCACGATGGAAGAGCCTGGTGTCTCTAAGCTCGTCAGCGTCAAGTTCAACTGACGCCTGGGTCGTCCTCCCGACCTACAACGAGGCCCTGAACCTCGCGCGCATGGTGGAAGAAGTCGCGTCCCTGGACGCGAGTCTCCAGATCATCGTGGTGGATGACGCGTCTTCGGACGGAACGGGAGCGATCGCCGACGATCTGAGCGCCAGGAACCCCAGAGTGCATGTCATCCACCGTACGGAGCGAGGGCTCGGCACGGCCTACCTCGCCGGTTTCCGGAAGGCGATAGCGGGAGGCGGACAGGCGCTGCTCACCATGGACTGCGACTTCTCGCACGACCCCGCGGTCATTCCCGAGATGTTCAAGGCCCTCGAATCCGCTGACGTGGTCATCGGATCGCGCTATGTGCCGGGCGGGCGGATCGAAGGCTGGCCCGGCCATCGCAAACTCCTGAGCCGGGTCGCCAACAGCTTCGTGCACGCTCTCTTCGACATCCCCGCGAAGGATTGCACTTCGGGCTATCGCCTGTATCGCAAGGAAGTGGTACTGGGCATCGAGTGGGAGAACGTACGGTCCACCGGCTACTCGTTCCTCGTCGAATCCCTCTATTGGGCCTCTCGGCAAGAAGGCTCCCGCCTGGTCGAGGTTCCGATCACGTTCCGCGACCGGACCCAGGGCAAAAGCAAACTGGGCTGGCGCGAGGCCGTGCACGGCGCGCGAAACCTGATCCAGCTCTGGCTGAAGACGGGACGGCGCTGACGCGGCTCCGCGCCCGTCGTGGCTGCCTCAGCGAGGCTGCGGCAGCACGCGCAGATAGGGCTTCACGGTCTTCCAGCCCTGGGGGAAGAGCTTTTTCGCGTCCTCGTCGCTCACCGATGCGCCGATGATGACGTCCTGGCCGTCTTTCCAGTTCGCGGGCGTCGCGACCTTGAACTTTGACGTCAGCTGAAGCGAATCGATCACACGAAGGATCTCGTCGAAGTTGCGGCCGGTCGAGGCAGGGTAGGTGATCATCAGTTTCACCTTCTTGTCCGGGCCGATCACGAACACCGAGCGCACGGTCAGGGTGTCGTTCGCGTTCGGGTGGATCATGTCGTAGAGGTTGCTCACGTTGCGGTCGGAATCGCCGATCATCGGGAAGTTCACCGCGGTACCCTGGGTCTCCGCGATGTCGCCTTCACACTTCATGTGCGAGTCGACGGGGTCGACCGAGAGGCCGATGACCTTCACGTTGCGCTTGTCGAACTCGGGTTTGATCGCGGCCACGTAGCCCA
>CAZBTT010000155.1:0-9421 GCA_964494295.1 uncultured Acidobacteriota bacterium | reverse complement strand
CCACCGAGTACGACGCGATTCTGATCGGCCTGGAGAAGCGCTATTCGCGGGGCTACTCGTTCCGCGTTTCCTACACCTACTCGAATGGGCGCGGAAACACGAGCGGAAATGGCGCGCCGGCCAGCAGCTTCCAGCTTCTTAACGACCTCCAGCTCGACCAGAACGAGGGACCGACCGACTTCGATCGCCCGCACAACCTGGTGTTCAGCGGCTCCGCGATCGTTCCTCGGACCGGCGGCCTCATGTTCTCGACCATCGTCCGCTACGTCTCCGGGACGCCCTTCACGGTGCAGGACCCCACACTCGACAACGACCGCAACGGAATCCTCTTCGAGCCATTGCCTGCGGGGACCTACTCCGGTACCGGCAACAACGCGGTCACGGTCGACAGCGATGGCGGCCGAAACGGCGCGCGCGGTCCGAGCTTCTTCCAGGCCGACATGCGTCTTGGATATCGGATCACCCTCGGGTCCCGGCGGATCGAGTTGTTCGGGGAGCTGTTCAACGTCACGAACCGCGCGAACTTCGCGAGCCCCACGGGCGACCGTTTTTCCGCGGACTTCCTGCGTCTCACCGCGCTGCGCGCCGGCGCGGCGCCCCGCACCGCGCAACTCGGCGCTCGTATCGAATTCTAAACCCCAGGCACAACCGCCCGGGGAAGCGCGCCCCGGGCGGTTCAATTTTTCCTTCCTTGACCGCCCGGCCGGTCCGCGCCTAACCTCCCTCCAAATGACCGAGGCGGCTCGCGTCCCACGCGCCCCTCTTATGAGGAGAGATCTCGAAATGAGTTTCAGGCTACGGCGGTCCGCCTTCCTTCTGGCGGCGGCATTAACCCTCAGTGTCTCAAGCACCCAGGCTCAGACAGTGAGCGGCACGGTGGAAGGCACGGTTCAAGACTCGCAAGGCGGACGACTGCCCGGAGTCAACGTCCAGTTGCGCAGCACGGAAACCGGGCAGCTTCGCACTTCAGTTACCAACGGTGAGGGCTTCTTCCAGATGCCCTTCGTGCCCATCGGCCGTTACCGTGTTTCCTCCGAACTCTCCGGGTTTGGCCGCAAGGTCAATGAGATCGAGGTGCGCCTCAACAGCAGCACGGTTGTGAACTTCACGCTCACTCCCGCGGTCGCCGAGGAAGTGATCGTCACCGCGGACGCGCCGCGGATCAACACCACATCGGGCACGATCCAGAGTTCGCTGACGTCCGACCAGATCATGGAAAAGCCCACCCCCATGAACCTGAACAACGTGAACCAGTTCCTCTCCCTCGCCGAAACCTTCGCGGGCTTCAACGAGAACCCGACCTCGGGACAGAACAATCCCACCGCATCCTCCGGTTCGTCGGTCAACTTCTCCGGCACCGGCTCGCGCGGAGCCACCTTCCAGATCAACGGCGTCAACAATGACGACTACTCGGAGAACCAGAACCGGCAGGGCGTGCCGCTGGCCACGATCAAGGAATTCCAGGTCGTTTCAAACTCGTACTCGGCCGAATTCGGTCGCGGTTATGGCGCGGTGGTTCTGGTTCAGACCAAGCAGGGCACGAACGCGGTAAGGGGCGAGGGGTACTTCTCCCGCCGCGACAATGACTGGAACGAACGCAGCTACTTCGCCCCTTTTCCGGCCGCCAAGCCCATCAACGCCCGCAACGTGTGGGGCGGCGTCATCGGCGGGCCGATCAAGAAGGACAAGCTCTTCGCCTTCCTCTCGATCGAACATGCGCGGGAGTCGGGCGAAGCCACCTACACCCGCGATCTCATCACCGCGGCGGACAAGGCGTTGCCGCGTCTCACCCGCGGAAACGACACTCCCGCGAATCGGGCCTTTATCGAATCGGTGATCGCCCGTTTCGGAAGCCTCACTCCAAACGACCCCCTCAATCGCAGCAACCGGACCTACGTGGGCATCCAGGACTTCGACCGGCCGGTGCGCGACTACAGCGCGCGCCTCGACTACAACATGTCCGACCGCGATCACGTCACCGCCCGCTTCCAGTTCTCGAAACAGCTCTTCACCTCTGAAGACATCGTGGTCGGCGAGGCCACCCAGCAGAGAAACAACCAGAAGAACTTCGGCATGACCTGGACCCGCACGTTCTCCGCGCGGGCCACCGGCGAGCTCCGATACGGCCTGGGCATCCGCGATACGAACGTCGAGATCAAGGACGGGAACACCACGCCCATCATCCGCTTCGCGGGCTCGCCGGTTTCGGGTTCGATCATCGGCAACGCGGGAACCTTTCCGATCCTTCGCGATCAGCTCGACCATCAGTTCGTCTACAACTTCACGATGCTGATCGGGAATCGGCACGCTCTGAAGATGGGAACGGATGTCCGCATCTCGAAGCTCGATGACGTCGCCCAGAGCTTCAACCGCGGTTTCTGGAACTTCACCAACCAATGCGGCGGCACTACCTACTCTTCCGCGTACGCCGCGTTCTTCGACGGCTGCGTCACCACGTACCAGAAGGCCTACGGCCCGGACTTCCTCGAGAACCGGATCAAGGAGTACAACTTCTACGTCCAGGACGATTTCAAGGTTCGGCCTAACCTGACCCTGAACCTCGGTCTCCGTTACGAGATCGCGGGCGCGCCGACCGAGGCTGAGAACCGGATCGACTACGGCTACAAGACCGACAAAAACAACATCGAGCCGCGCGTGGGCTTCGCCTGGACGCCCAACACGGACGGAGGCATCATCGGTACACTCTTCGGCGGCCCCGCCAATGGGTCCCTCCGTGGCGGCTACGGCATCTACCACGGCCGCCTCTTCCAGTCGATCTTCTCGCAGGCCGGCGCCTCGGTGCGCACCAACCCGCCTAATGCGGCTTCTCTTTCCTTCACCGGATCGACGAACCTCGCGGACCCCTCAAACGGTTTCGTGTTCCAGCCGGGCGGAGGTCCTCAGACCGCGCGGGTCACCCTCACCCAGATCGATCCCGACCTCCGCATGCCCTATACCCACCAGTGGAACCTGACCTTCGAGCGCAAGATTCCGTGGAACTCGTCGGTGCGCGTGACCTACACCGGGACGCGGGGCAGGGACATGCTTCGTTTCTCCCTCGCCAACCTCCCGGTGCCGCCGGGTGCGCCCGGCTCGACCTAGGTCCTCGCTTCGAACTTCCTCTGCGCGGGCACGGGAACGCCGGGGATCGCCACGAACGCGACCTGTCCCACCGCGGTGCCCATCGCGGCGAATGAGATCTCGGCCCGGGTGCCGAGGACGAACGAGCGCCGTCCGGACGCCCGTTACAACACGAACACGGTGGTCACGAACAACGCACAGTCCTGGTACGACGGCGTCCAGCTCGAATGGATCAAGCGCTTCAGTTCCGGCCTCGACTTCCAGATGAACTACACCCGTTCGGTGGCTGAGGACAACACGTCCGAGGCAACGTTTGTGGGCGCCGGCGACTCCAACCAGCTCGGGCCGGACGCGAAGCTCGCGAAGGGCTACTCCCGTTTCCACACCCCTCATCGCTTCACGCTCAGCGGTTTCTATCGGCTACCCGTGTTCGCCGGGCGGAAGGACCTGGTCGGTCAGGTCCTCGGCGGCTGGAGCCTCGGGTTCACCGTCAAGCTGGCCTCGGGCACCCCCTTTACCGTTATTGACGGCGGCGGCATCGACACCAACTTCGACGGTTTCGCCGAAGGTCGCCCGGTCCTGGTGGACCAGTCCCTGATCGGCGTCGTGGTCAATGACCCTGCGACCTCGACGACGAAACTCCCGTTGAGCGCCTTCCGGCGGGCGACGCCCGCGGACTACGGCAATCTCTCGCCCCGCAATGCCTTCTTCGGTGACGGTGTGAGAACGCTCGATCTCGCCCTCTCGAAGACATTCAAGCCGATCTCGACCCATTCGCTGGTCGTCCGGATCGAGGCCTACAACGTCACGAACGCTGTCCAGTTCGGTTTCCCGACCACCGATATCAACAACGTGAACTTCGGTCGGATCACCACGGGCGCCTCCGCCTACGCTCCCCGCACGCTGCAGGCAGCTGTTCGGTACGTCTTCTGAGGCGCGACGTCTGTCTCAGGCGGGGGTGGGAACCCCCTCGCCTGGGCCAGGCGAGTCGAAGTTGAGCCGCCGCCGGAACTCGCGCCGGAGCAGCGTCATGTTCACCACGAACTGAAGGGTCACGGCCGCGACCGAGAAGTACCAGACCTGTTCAAGCACGAATCCGGGGCGGTGAGAGAGCACGTACGCGGGAACCGCGAAGATGACGAGCCTCAGGAACGACGTGGCGAGGGAGGGAAGAGTGTTGCCCATTCCCTGGAAGACGCTCGAACTTACGAAGACCAGGCCCGAGGCGAGGAAGTTCCAGCTGCTGATCCGCAGGTAATCCGCGCCATAGGCCACGACCTGGGGGTCTGAGTTGAAGGCCCGGATCATGGAAGCGGGAGCGATGTGGCACAGGATCGTCAGGATCACCATGACGGTCGAGCTCATCAGGGCCCCCGCGCGGAAGGCTCCGCGCACCCGGTCGGCCAGTCGCGCTCCGAAGTTCTGCCCGACCACGGGGCCGGTCCCGAAAGCGATCGCCACCGTAGGAAGGAAAAGGGACTGCATGACTCGCGCTCCTATTCCAAACCCTGCCTGGGCCGCGGCGCCGAAGGGCCGGATGATGTCGTAGACGAGGACGACGTACACGGACATCAGGGCGAATTCACCGCCCGCGGGCACGCCGATCCTGAGCATCGCCCACCACAGGCGCGGCTCCGGGTCCCACTGATCGCGACGGAACTTGAGCGGGCTCGCCGGCCTTCGGAAATACAGGGTCAGGGCGACGCAGCCCGCGGCCACGGCGACGAGCGACGCGATCGCGGTGCCCGCGACACCCAGGGGATGCCCCGTGACCCAGCCGAACATCAGCGTCGGGGCAAGGACGATGTTGATCACGAGCGTCCCGATCTGGATCAGGGTGGGGATCTTCATATCGCCCATTCCGCGAAGCGCCGCGCCCATCGCGACCATGGGGAACTGAAGGAACAGCGCGGGAACGAACCAGTTGAGATACTGCCCCGCCTGGCCCGCCGTGGCGGCGTCGGCCGCGAAGCGTTCGGCGTATTCGTGTCGAAGGGCGAAGAAGACGACGCCGAAGACGAGACCCGTGGCGCACGAGAGAATCAGCGACTGATTGAACACGCGTTCGGCCTGATCCCGGTCCTTTCGGCCGAGGGACTGGGCGATGAGCGAGGTAGCTCCGACGCCGAGGGACTGAGTGAGGGCGAGGACGAGGAACATCACGGTTCCCGCGAGGCTCACTCCGGCAACCGCCTCCTTGCCGAGTTGACCGACGAAATAGAGGTCGGCCAGGAAGTAGAGGGTCTGAAACGCGGTGGAAACCGCGATGAAGCCGGCGAGCCGGGCCACGTGGCCGGCGACGGGCCCCTTTGTCATGTCCTGCATGGGGTGGGGACCTTACACCAGGGGTTTAGGACTATCTCTGGCGCCTCCACGGAACCTAGGGACAGCCTTCACCGTCATACGAGATGAGGCGAATTCAATCGCTTGAGCCAATGGACCCGGAAACGGGCCGCCTGAATCTGGAGATGCCCATGCGCAAGGTAGTCATCGTCTTAAGTGTGTTGATCGTCGGGGGCCTCGGCGCCGTCGCCTACTCCCGGTCTTCCAAGGCCGCCGACCCCGGCTTCAAGACCGTCCAGGTCACACGCGGCGAAGTGGTCGAAAAAGCCCTCGCCGGTGGCGCCATCAAGCCCGACCAGGAGATTTCGGTGAAGAGCAAGATCTCCGGGATCGTCCGCAAGTCGTACCGCGAGGTAGGCGACTACGTGCGCGCCGGGGAGCCGCTGTTCGAGATCCAGCCCGACCCGACCCCGCTCGAACTCACCGAGGCGCGGCGCGAGGTTGAAAACGCCACGAATGCGTTCGATCAGGCGAAGCGCAAGTACGACCGGCAGGATTCGCTCAAGAAACAGGGAATCACGTCCAGTCAGGACTGGGATGTCGCCGAGAAGGAACTGCAGGAGACCGAGAGCCGCCTCGGTCTCGCCCGGGAGAAGCTGGCGCTCGTCGAGAAGGGCCGGATCAAGTCCGAGCGGCTCAATGTCGAGTCGGTCATTCGCGCTCCCGTGAGCGGCACCGTTCTCGAACTCGCGGTTCACGAAGGGGATCCTGTGGTTCCGCTCACGAGCTTCCAGGCCGGCACGCCCCTCGCGGTCATGGCGGACATGAAGACACTCCTCTTCAAGGGCACGGTCGACGAAATCGACGTGGGCAAGCTGACCGAGGGTCTTCCCGCGAAGATCAAGATCGGCGCGCTGCCCGAGGCGGTGGTCGAAGGCCGGCTGGCCCGGATCTCACCCAAGTCCAAGACCTCTGAAGGCGCCACACTCTTCGACGTTGAGATCGACATCACCGCCGCCAAGGGCGTGATCCTTCGCGCCGGCTACTCCGCGAACGCCGACATCGTGGTGAAGGAGAAGAAGGACATTCTCCTCGTTCCCGAGCGCCTCGTGAAGTTCGAGGGCGGCAAGGCCACGGTCGAGGTGCCGGGCGAACTCGGCAAGGAGCCGGTGAAGAAAGAGATCAAGTACGGCCTGTCCGACGGCATGAATGTGGAAGTCACCGATGGCCTCAAGGACAAGGACATGGTGGTCGAGCGTCCGCCCAAGAAGATCGAGTAGTCCCCGGAAAGACCAGTCCATGAACTCCCTCTCCTTCCTGAAGCAGATGGCGCACGACGTGCGCCACCAGAAGATGCGGACGGCCCTCACCGTCCTCGGCATCACCTGGGGCACGGTCTCCGTGGCGCTTCTGGTCGCGTTCGGCGAGGGGCTCCAGCGGAAGATCCAGCAGCAGCAGCTCGGTCTGGGCGAGAACATCGTGATCGCCTGGCCGTCGCGCACCTCCCTCCCGTACCAGGGGCTCGGCAAGGGCCGCCGGATCCGGGTGAGCGAGGACGACATCCAGGCCCTGCGCCGCGAGATACCCGAGGCCAGCTTCTCTGGAGAGTTCTCGCGCCAGAATGCCTCCTTCAAGCGGGAGAAGGTTCGCCTCACTCCCGACATGTCGGCGAACAGTCCCGTCTTCGCGGTGATGCGGAATGTCATTCCCGCCGCGGGCGGCCGCTACATCAACGATCTCGACATAGACCGCCGCCGCCGCGTGGTCTTCATCGGAGACAAGCTGAAGACCGACCTGTTTGGCGAGGGCGAGGCGGTCGGCCAGACCGTCATGATCGACAACACGCCCTTCCTCGTGGTGGGCGTCCTTCAGAAGAAGGCCCAGGACTCGAGCTATGGCGGCCGCGACGAGGACAAGGCGTTCATCCCCGAGAGTTCGTACCGGGGCCTATTCACCGAGCGCTACTACGAGAACTTGATCTTCCAGGCGAACTCCGCCGCGCAGACGCCCATCGTCACCACGAAGGTTTACGAGACGCTGGCCCGCCGCCACAAGTTCGACCCCAAGGACAAGGAAGCGATCTCGATGTGGGACACCACCGAGGGCGCCAAGTTCTTC
Source organism: uncultured Acidobacteriota bacterium (assembly GCA_964494295.1). Lineage (GTDB taxonomy): Bacteria > Acidobacteriota > Vicinamibacteria > Fen-336 > JAGNNV01 > JAGNNV01. Next base: position 1,939 of record CAZBTT010000155.1, on the reverse strand, counting down.
GCCATCTTCTTCGGCATCTTCCGCGGTTTCCTCGCGATCGTGGGCTCCTTCACCCTCATCGTGGGCGGCATCGGGGTCTCGAACATCATGTACGTCGTGCTCGAAGAGCGGATGAAGGAGATCGGGATCAAGCTGGCCATCGGGGCGAAGCCGCGTTTCATCCAGACTCAGTTCCTGCTCGAGACCCTCACCATCACCGCGATCGGCGGGGTGCTGGGCTTCCTGATCACGATCGGTGTCATGGCGGTCTTCCCTTACGCGGGCCTCGATGAATACGTCGGAACGCCCAAGGCGTCGCCTCTCGTTCTCCTCTCGACGAGCGCCCTGCTCGGCCTCATCGGTTTCCTCGCCGGCTATTTCCCGGCGCGCCGCGCTTCGATGCTCGACCCCGTGGTCGCCCTCAAGCTGGGCTAACGACTCGTCATGCTCTCGATCATCAAGTCCGAACTCGCCCTTGTCTGGAGCCTGTTTCGCCAGGATGCCGGCCACAACCGCAAGCGGATGCTTCTGACCGTGGTCGCGATCGCGTGGGGCACGCTCTCGATCGTCATGCTGCTGTCCTTCGGCGAGGGCATGAAGCTCGCGTTCCATAAGGGCACGCGCGGCATGGGCGAGAACATCGGCGTGCTGTGGCCGGGTTCGACCACGAAGGCGTATGCCGGCCTGGGCTCGGGCCGGAGCATCCAGTTCCAGGACGAGGATGGCGAGATGCTCGTGGCGCGTATTCCTTCTCTCGCGGCGGTCTCGCGCGAGTACGCCCGCCGCCGCGGGCTCACCGTGGGCAGCAAGACCGTCAATGCCCGCGTGCGCGGGGTGGACCCGTCGTTTGGCTGGATCCGCAACCACGTTCCCCAGCCGGGCGGCCGCTTCATCAACGAAGAAGACATACGGCAGAAGCGTCGCGTGATCTTCCTCGGCGAGGAACTGGCCCAGGACCTCTTCGGCACTCAGCAGGTCGTGGGGCGGGAAGTCCAGATCAACCAGTCGGTCTTCACCGTGATCGGCGTCGCCCAGAAAAAGACGATGATGGGGATGTACAGCGGTCCCGACAAGAAGCAGTCCGCGATCCCCGCCAGCACGTTCCTCTCGATGTACACCGATGCCCGCGTCGACAATTTCATTTACCTGCCCGCGAGCCTCGAGACCGCGGACCTGGCCAAAGCCGAGATCTACCGGGTCCTCGCCGCGAAGTACCGCTTTGATCCCGAGGACCGCCGGGCCCTTTCGATCTGGGACACCCGCGAAAACCAGCGGATCACCGACAACATCGCCCTCGGCATCCAGATGTTCCTCGGCATCATCGGCGCGTTGACCCTCTTCGTCGGAGGCATGGGCGTCGCGAACATCATGTACGCCGTGGTCAAGGAGCGGACCCGCGAGATCGGGATCAAGATGGCGCTCGGGGCCAAGGCGCGCCAGGTGATGGCGCCCTTCGTTCTCGAATCGATGTTCATCACCGGCGCGGGTGGGGCGCTCGGCACACTCGTGTCGCTCTCCATCATCACCATCATCGCGATGCTGCCGCTTCAGGGCGAGGCGTTCGACCTGATGGGGAAGCCCATATTCTCCCCCGCGATCGCCATCGCGACGTCGCTCATCCTGGGCGCGGTCGGCATGTTCGCGGGCTACTTCCCGGCCCGCCGCGCCGCGTCCATCAATCCCGCCGAGTCTTTGAGGTACGAGTAATGATCGAAATGACCGCGATCCGCAAGGTCTACAGCACCGGCAAGATGGAAGTGGAAGCGCTTAAAGGCGTGAACCTCACGATCGGTCGCAACGAATACGTCTCGATCGTTGGTCCCTCCGGCTCCGGTAAGTCGACGCTGATGAACCTGATCGGCTGCCTTGACACGCCCTCGACGGGCACGTACATCCTGTCCGGCGAGAACGTGGCCGGCCTCGACCGGAACCAACTTGCCGATGTTCGCAACAAGAAGAT
>CAZBTT010000154.1:0-9453 GCA_964494295.1 uncultured Acidobacteriota bacterium | reverse complement strand
GAGCCGGCGGCGACACGCGGCCTCCCCCTCCTCGCCGCTTGTTGAGCGGCGGGGGGGCCCCCCGGGGCCCGGCCCAATCCCCCCGCGGGGGACCGCGCCGCCCGACCACTCCCCGGGGGCGCCGGTGCGGAGTGTTCGCAGCGTGTTGACGGGGGCATGGTCCACGACGATCGGCGTCGGGAGGGATTCCCTGATGCGGGAGGGTTTCCGGCTCCGGTCCTCCAGAGAAGCCGGAATCCGCTTGGCCTGGTTCGCGACCTCACCCTCAAGCTGAGGGTTCGAGGCGAGAGCGTCCCGGCGGACGCCGCGCGCATCGAACTCGGCCTGTCTCCGCCAGGCGCCATCGCCGCGGGCGATCCGCTCGGGGTGCGGCGGCCCGCCACAACTTCGGTCACGGCCTCCCTGCCCGCCGGCACCTTCACGTGGCAGTGGGTGGAGTTGCGTCTGCCTGCCGCGCAGTGGCTGGAAGCGGCGAATCAAGTGGGGGCGAAGGACCCCAAGGAAGCGGCCGCGGCAGCGCAGGGAGGAACAGCACTTCCCGGCGCGGCCAGCGTGGCGCTCCGCTACTCGGCCCCGACCGGTCACATCGAAATCGATCGCGTTGAGCTCATCGCCGCGGAGCCGGCGGCGCCCAATCTCCTTCCTCACGGCGGCTTCGAAGGCAAGGACTCGAGCGGCTGGCCACTCGAATGGGGCCGACCCGCGAAGTACCGCTACTTCCCCCCCGCGCTCTACTACCTCTTCAACACCTGGCACAATGCCACCGCGCAAAACCGCGGCTCGGTCACCCTCGACACCCTGCTTCCGCATGCCGGCGCGTCGAGCCTGAAGATGATCGTTCCGGCCGGCGACGAGGTGCAGGTCGCCTCGGCCCCGATCGTCCTCGATCAGAAAGAACCGCGCCTGATCGAAATCAGCGCGTGGGTGAAGACCGATCACCTGAACATGCTTCAAATCGACGGTCTCGACGAAACCGGGGCCCGGCTCGATGGCTTCAACTTCATCCACAAGGCGCCGGTGTCGATAGGCACCGACGAGTGGCGGCAGCTTCGGCAGGTGTTCCGGCCGCGACGCCCCATCCGCTCCCTCAGCCTCGTTCTCGCCGCGCGCGGCGTCAACGGCTACACCCTTGGTGATACCGGGGACACGCCCCAGGCGAACGCGACCGGGACAGTGTGGTGGGATGAGATCAAGGTCTTCGAGCCCGAATCGACCGCCCCCGAAATCGCGGCCCGCGGAATCCGGACCGCTCCGGTCCCGGCCCAGGCCGCAAACACACCGTACCTTCGCGACATCGACCCCGGCGAGCGGCTCTTCGGTGAGAATCGACTCACCGCCACCCTGGTGAATCGCGGCGCGAAGCGGAGATTGGCGCTAGTCTGGCGATTCACGACCGCGGACGGCCGAGCGTCGGAGGCGCGGTCACCGGTGCGCGCTTTCGACTCGATGGAGAGCGCCATCATCGAGATCCCCTACACCCTGGCGCCATCGCTGCTCGCCCCGTACACGGAGCACAAGGGCGAGGTGAGCCTCGTCGATGGCGCGGGCAAGATGATTGCGGCCAGCGAGTTGTGGTTCTCTACATGGAGCACTCCACTCGATCTGGAACTCGGCGCGCTCTATCTGGCCCCAGAGCAGAAGCAGTTCGTGCGGATGAATCTCGGCTTCTCGGCGCGGGAGATGGCGAAGGTGGCCTCGGTGCGACTCGACCTCGTAAGGCGGAATTCTGGAGCGATCCTCCAGTCGGCGACGGTTCCCGCGGGACCGGGCGCGGTGACGCAGCGCGAACGGATACCCAAGGAACTTCGGGAGGATTTCACCAATCTCATCCTGACCGAACTCGACGTCTCCACCCTGCCGGTCCAGCCCTTTGGCGCTCCCGAGCGCAACTGGCTTGTTCGTGCCACGGTCATTGACGCCTCGGGCCGTGAGGTCTTTTCCCGTGACTCCCAGCCGTTCTGCCGCCAGGCGAATGTTTCCAACCAGCCTGGTGTCCGCACCGTGAACATCGGCCGCGACAACCTGCTCCGCGTCAACGACGAGCCCTTCCTTCCCTGGGGGGCGATCTATGGCCACGTGCCCGTTTATGCGGGCGCTCCGGGCGCTTCGCGGGATCTGCGGAACCTGCCAGCCTGGTCGATCTACGACGGCTTCACATCGAAGTCGTACACGCGCGCCACCGCCGGATTCAACGTCGCAAGGTACGTGGCGCGTTCACTCACCGCGAGGGCGGCGCTCGAGAAGATGTGGACCGAGGACAACCGCATGGCGTCTTCCGCGTTCGTGACGCCGGGCCCGGTGTATTCGCTCGAGGAACTGACGAAGGCGGGAGGAGGCGCCGACGCCCTCGCCACGAACCTCGCGTTTCTGAAGACTGCTCCGATGGTGGTGTCGATCGCACCCGGCATCGAGGAGGAGTTCGGATTGTTCCACCGCATCACACCGGCCCAGATCTCGGGCCTTAAAGATGTGGTCGAGGAGGTCCGAAGAGGCACGGAGAAACCGGTGATGATCGGACACGGCGGCTACTGGAACCGCTTCGAGTTCGAACGCGCGCCTTTCTTCGACATCTACGACCCGGAAACCGAACCGCTCTATCCCGCGAACCTCCATACGGACTTGATGCCCCTTATCGCCGGGCAGCCCAAGACCGTCTGGCTTCGTCCTCAGATGTACGAGGACGTGCCTTACGAGCGCTGGCGTTTTCACGCCTACGTCGAAATCATGCGGGGCGCGCGAGGGTTTCAGATCGCGCACGGACCGGGAGATGTTTCGCTCTTCCGTGGTCTGGGTGGAGAACTCGAGGGATTGAAGCCCGTGTTCTGGTCGAAAGATCCCGGACCCGCGATTGCGATATCGCCGAACATGGAGCACTGGGTTCGCCGGCACGACGGCCGCACCTACGTCATCGCGGCGACCACACGCGGCCTCACTCTCGGCCTGTGGCGGTGGAGCGATGACCCGCCCGGGCCGCACGGGCGCGCGCGTATCACCGAGGGTCCGAGCGAACTTCGGGACGAATCGAACTCCTACGGTGTCATCGACACGCCGATTCCGGGGCCGTCGCTGCACGGAATCCAGTACCTGCCCGACGCGAAGCGCCGCTCCCGGGACAGCCGGATCGTCCAGTGGGTCTGGCTCGACCCGCAGAGTCCACCGCAGACGCTCGCGGTCGTCGCCAAGGTGGAGGGACGGTTCATTCATGCCGCGTCGTGGGGACCTTTCGACGTGACGAGATTCCAGAAGGAACCCGGTCTCGACTGGTTCCTCCGCAGCCTCTATAGGCACGCGAACGGATTTCTGGGCTGGGGGAAGGATCTGCTGAATGCGGCTCTGCCGTATGTGCCCGAACAGACGTTTCGTGCGGGAGAACTCCCACCCGCAGGGACCTGGTTAAAGCTCGAGATTCCGCTCCACGCGATCGGAAGCGAAGGCGGTCTGCTCGACGGCGTGGCTTTCATCCACGAGGGAGGCCGCGTTCTCTGGGGACGAACAACGATCGAGGATGGCGGGTCGATCGATGTGCTCTGGGGAGACTCCGTAGGCCCGGATCCTGCCTCACTCGGGTCCACCCGGATCGACGTGGCAGGGCTCAAGGCGGGAACGAGAATCAAGGTCCTGTTCGAAGACCGCGAGATCGTGGCTGGCCCGGGCTACTTCACGGATGATTTTCGCGGGAAGGATTTGTACCAGCGTTTCGGCGGCGGCCCGGGCGCGGGCTACGGGAACGACCCGGTGGCCCTGCACATCTACGAAATTCCAGGACCCTGAGGATCGGCGAACCGCGGACGACGACGTAGCCCCGACTATCATCCCGTCACCATGGCGGATACCGAGGGCCTGCTCCGTTCGTGCGCCCTTTTCTCGAGACTCACCCCCGAAGACCGGCGCAAGGTCGCGGAGATTTCGGTTGTCCGGGAGTACGCGAAGGGGGACCGGGTCTTCTCGGAGGGCGATCCCTCGGACCAGATCCACACCATCGTCTCCGGACGGGTGAAAGTGGTGAAAGCCATCCCCGGAGGCAAGGAACTGATCATCGAAATCCTCGGGCCGGGCGATCCGCTCGGGGCGATCGCGGCCTATGAAGCCCGGCCTTATCCGGCTTCCGCCTTCGCCCTCGAGGACGCCACCTGCATTTCCTCCAAGCGCGCCGCCTTCATGACCCTGCTCGAGACCTGTCCGTCCCTGGTGCGCGGGATGCTCGGCGGCTTCTCGCTCAGGATCATCGAACTCGGGAAGCGGCTCGGAGAAATCACGGGCAGCCGGGTCGAGGCGCGTTTTGCGCAGCTCTTCCTGAAACTCGCGGATCGGCTCGGGAAACCCCGAGGGACCGGAGTCTTCGTCCCCTTGGTCCTCTCACGACAGGATCTCGCGGACCTCGCGGGCACGACGATGGAGACATCGATTCGGATCATGAGCCGTTGGGGCAAAGAAGGTGTCGTGACCACCGAAGCCGATGGCTTTGTGGTTTCGAGCCGCGAAGATCTCGAACAACTCGGAAGGTGACCTTCGCTAGATCGCCTGCATCCGGGCGACCAGGGCGTCCCGCTCCTCGGCAGTGAGCGCCTGATCGGTCAGGGGATAGACGATGTTCTCTTCCTTGAGGTTGTGGTTGCCAAGGACCGCGTGCAGTGCGTGACGCGACGAATCCACGCTCGCGCCTGGATCCCCGATGCCTGCCTCGATGCGGTCGAGGCAGCCAAGAATCTCGCGATGTTCGTCCCGCATGACCGCGGTGGGACCGGCCTCCGGTGAGAACCCGGCTCGCGCCTCGAACTCCGGGAACAGGATCTCCTCCTCGAAGCGGATGTGACGTCGCAGCCCGAATGCGAACACCGCGTAGATCGCCCTCGCCTCGTCGTGATCGCCTTTCCCGCGTGCCGCGAACGCGCGCGCTTCCAGGGCATCCAGACGGTCGTGATCCCACGACAGCGCCTCGTTGACCGCTCGCAGCGATCCTCGCTCGGCATCCCGGCGAAACAGCTCGACCTTGAACGTGCGGCTGTCCTCGCTGACCGGCGACCATTCAAACTGGCCCTTTCTTCCATTCTGGAGTTGTTCCAGGAGATCGCTGGGACGATTCTGGAGCAGCGTTACCGTTTCGCCGGGCTGGAGTCGGTCAAACACCACGAAAACGCCGAGGCTTGCGGCGGGGGGAGAAAGTGGCACCTTCAGGGACGACGGTCCGGGGAGCTGGGGTTGGGTCATGGATCCTCCGAGGATCGCAGCAAAGACGCCGCGACGCAGGATTGTCCTCTGCATCGAGAGGGACGCATATGACGGCGGTCATGAGGCGCTGGCTCAGAAGCGGTCAGAATTCTCCCGAAATGATGCAAATGGCTCCTGATACGGGCTTTGGATCGCTGGCAAGCTGTTCATGGCGGCCGGAGTCCGGCGCCGCGCTGCGTGGAGACCTGAATGGAAACCGATGTTCGAAAAAACCCGGCCCTGCTGAAGCTCGACCTTTACTGCCGAGGCGTACGACTGGACGACTCGTGCCTGGTCGAGGAGGATGGCGGGCGGAAGATCCTGCGCACCCGGGCCGGACTCGGCAGCGGACTCGAGTTGCTGCTTCCCTCCGGCCACTGGACGAACGTCCCGGTGAGCGAGTCGTTCGCGAAGCAGTCCCCCTACATCCTCAAGCGGGCGAACGGCGCGTATCGCCTTCACATCGACGACCACTTCCTTTGTGATGTCGACCTGGCCCCGCGACCCGGGTGGTACGAGAGAAAGACGAAAACCGGCAAACCGATGACCCGCATCGGGACGCTCCAGGGCACCTACCTCGGCATCTACCAGGCGAAGGTCTGTGAATACTGGACCGAAAAGACCAAGGTCAACTGCAAGTTCTGTTCGGTGGGCCTGAACCTCGGCATCGATGATGCGGATGAGAAGTCCCTCGATGAGGTGATGGAGGTCATCTGGGCGGCGCGTCGCGAGTCGAACATCACCTACGTCGACTTCAACACCGGCCACTACACAGGCGAGACCTACCTCGACATCCTCGAGCCGTTCATTCAGCGGATCAAGAAGGAAGTGGGGCTCCTCGTCGGTATCCAGACGCCGCCCCACCACGATCTCAAGCGCTACGACCGCCTGCGGGCCATGGGCCTCAATCGGGTCTCCTTCTGCTTCGAGATCTTCGACAAGGAGTTGTTCAAGGAGACCTGCCCCGGAAAGAATCGCGAATACGGCCTGGAGCGGTACCTCGAAGCCATCGAATACTGCGCCTCGCTCGGCAAGAAGGGCCCCCTCACCGAACCCTGGGTGACCAACGGCGAGATCATCGCCGGCCTCGAACCGCCCGAGTCATCGATCGCCGCCATCGACTGGGTGACCTCCGTGGGCGCCATTCCCACGGTGTGCGTCTTCCGTCCGCTGATCGGCACGGACTACGCGGAACTGCCGCCGCCCAAGACCGAAGACATGGTTCCGATCTTCCGCCGCCTCTATGAGAAGTGTATGGAGCACGGCCTGCCCATCGGCGCCGCACCCGACATTCATGTGAGCCTGGTGATGCTGCCCGAGGAATGCAAGGCGCTCAGCGACAAGCGCTACCCTCTCGGTGAGGCGAAGCTCAAGCTTCTTAGCAAGGCAGTGCGCTTCGGTCTGGGGCGAAGACTGCGCAACAGAGAGCGGCAATTCGGGCCGCCCCTCACCTCGAACCCGACTCCCCGGGTTACCGACCCCGGCGTGTCGGCAAGTGCTTGAGCCTTAGAAACTCAAAAACATGAGGCCGAAGGCGATCGGGAGGTAAAGCAGCGATACGCCGAAGAGCGACGCTGCGGTCTTGCGGTTCCGGTTCAGGGCGAAGCGCGCCGCGAAACCGATAAAGACCAACGAAAGGGCGATGCCCAGGAGCGTCCCCGGCAGTGATGCCGCCCCGCCAAGGAGCGGCGCCGCCGTGATCGGGATGAGGCACACCGCATAGAGAACCGCCTGACGCCCCACCATGCCGCCGTCCTTGTCCTCGACCGTGAGCATCTGCAATCCGCCCATTTCATAGTCGTCGCGGTACATCCAGGCCAGGGCCAGGAAGTGCGGCACCTGCCAGACGAACATCATCAGAAACGGAACGAAGGCCAGCATCGAAAGAGGGGCGCCGGTGGCGGTCCAGCCGATGAGCGGAGGCAGGGCGCCCGGGATGGCCCCCACCACCGTGTTGAGCGATGTCTTCGCCTTGAGCGGCGTATAGACAAGGATGTAGAGGATCCAGCTCAAGGCCGCGATGCCGGTGGGCAGAAGACCAAGGGGCAGGAGAACCAGAAGGCCCAGGATGCTGGCGAGGGCGCCCAGGGCCAGTGCCGCCCGCGGGGTCAGGATGTTCTGGGGCAGCGGGCGCATCCGCGTGCGGTTCATCAAGGCGTCGGTACGGCGCTCCATGAACATGTTCACCGCGGACGCGCCGGCGGTGATGAGGAAGACGCCCACCGCGACACTGACGAAAGGAGCGCCCCACTCGGGATCGGGCGCGAGGCCGTAGCCGGCCATGGCGGTGAGAGTCACGAGGCCGGTGATGCGCACCTTGATGAGGGTCAGGAAGTGCCCTGCGTCCATCAGCTCGCCTTCTGACGTTCGCGTGAAAGTTCGGGAGCCGCGAGGTCGAACTCGTGCTTGAGGCCGAGATACGCCTGCTCGCTGTCCTCGCGGCTCTTGAGCCGCAGCACGCTCTCCAGGGTGCGCGCCGCCTTCACCACACCCACCGCACCCAGATTCGAGGCGGCGGAAACGAGCGAGTGGGCGAAGCGATGGGCCTTCAGGAAGTCCTCCTCCGACAGCGCCTTGGCGATCCGGTTGAGTTTGTCCGGCACCTCGACAAGGAAACCGTCCACGAGTTCGGTGACGAGATCGGAACCCGACGCGCCGGTCGGAAGACCCAGGCGGCGGAGCCTCTCGATGGCCCGGCCGTCGACGATGGCGGGCGGCACAGGAGCCAACGGCATCGAGGGCCCCTCCAAGGGGGGCGCAGGCGGCGGAAGTTGCGCCACTTTCGTACGCTTCTGCCCGCCCGAGCGGGAGGTCGGACGACTTCGATTATCGGGAATGTTTCCGCTCTGGATCGCCTCTCTGGCCTTGAGGAGCACCAAAGAGAGAGCCTCGCGCTGCAGGGGCTTGGCGAGGTAGTCGTCCATCCCGGCATTCAGGCACTTCTCACGGTCGCCCGCCATCGCACTCGCGGTCAGGGCGATGATCCATGGACGCGCGATGCGTGGGTCGGCGCGGATCGCCTTCGTGGTTTCGAACCCATCCATCTCGGGCATGTGCAGGTCGAGGAAGATGACCTCGTACTTCTGGGCCGAGAGCGCCTTCAAGACCTCGCGTCCGTTCGAGACCACATCCACGCGGGAATACCCGAGGCTTTGCAGGGTGAGTCGGACGACTTTCTGGTTGACCAGATTGTCCTCAGCCACGAGCACGCCGAGGGGAGAAGGCGTCGACGTGAGATCCGCGGAAGGTCGTTTCGCCGCGCTCGTGATCGCCCCGCGGTCGCGGCCACCGAAGATCGCGCGCTCCACCGCCTGATAGAGCCCGGCAGCCTTGATCGGCGTCATGGTCGTCGCCATGGAAATGCCCTGGGTCGCGACCACGTTCCGCGAGGCGATGGGCCGCAAGGAGATGACGGGCACGCGCTTCTCGATGCACCGCTCCTTGAGCGCGCGCAGCGCGGTTTCCGAAACCGCGGCCGCTCTCTCGTCAAGATTCCGGCTGTGGTCCACGATCGAAAGATCGAAGGACTCTCCGCGCCGCAGCCGGTCGTTGGCGTCCGCGATGGAGGCGCGCACGAACGACCCGCCCCAGCGCGAAATCAAACGCGCGATGACGTCGGTGGTCATGGTTCCGGTGGCGCAGACCAGGCATCGTTTGCCCGCGAGCCACGTGGAGGCGGGCGCTAAATAGGGCTGCTTTGTTTTCGCAATCACTTCGACGGGCAGGTGCAGGGTGAAGCGCGATCCTTTCCCGGGCGTGCTCTGCACCTGGATGCCGCCGCCCATCATCTCGGCGAGCTGGTTGGAAATGGCGAGACCGAGGCCGGTGCCGCCGTAGCGCCTCGTGGTGGAAACGTCGAGCTGCGAAAAGGGCTTGAAGAGGCGGCCCACTTTCTCCTCCGGGATTCCAATGCCGGTGTCCACCACACTGATGACGAGTTCGGCCCAGTTCGAGGCGGGGTCGCGCGGCGCGGCGGCGCCCGGCTGCAGTTTCGCCTCGACCATCACCCCGCCGGTCTCCGTGAACTTGACTGCGTTCGCCAGCAGGTTGACCAGGATCTGCCGGATCCTTGTGCTGTCTCCCCAGAAGTCGAGCGCCGCGGTCGCGTCGATGAAGCCCGCGATGTCGAGGCCCTTCTCCGAAGCGCGGCTCGCGAGCAGGTCCAGGCATTGTTCCACCAGGGCCTCGGGAGAGCAGCTGTGGCGATCCAGCTCGAACTTTCCCGCCTCGATCTTCGAGAAGTCG
>CAZBTT010000153.1:3957-9492 GCA_964494295.1 uncultured Acidobacteriota bacterium | reverse complement strand
GGCCGCGAGGAGGGGGGTTGGGCAGCTGGGGGTTGCGGCCGGGGGGCCCGGCGGGCGCGTGGCCCGGTACGGGGGGTGGGGGTGGGGGTGGATCGTTCCGGAGGTCGATTGGGCGGGGGCTAAAGGGTTCGGGCTGCGCAGCCTGAAGGCGGTGGAGGCGATCGATCTCGCGGGGCCGAAGGGACCATGCTCGGTCCGTATGAGCATTGGAGCGGTCACCCTTGTTCCCTCCTTCCTCCACTCGATGGAAGCGACACTGCTCGCGGCCGACCAGGGCCTCTACAAGGCGAAGGAGAACGGCCGCGGCCGGGGCAATGCGACCGACCTCGAAACCGCAACCTCGGTGGAGGTTCTCGTGGACTCGAAAGTCCAGGCCTGAACTCTCAGGCGACGACGCTCCTCGATCTACGAAGTCCCCGCGGCCACGCGCGCATTGAACGTCTCAGGATCGGAATAGATCTGGATCAGGTTCCCGGTGCGAGAGAGGTGCTGGGCAATGGCCACGGTCAACGACACCACCTTCGAGGAAACGAGGACGCTCACCCTGGTGAGCCTGGTGCGGTTCATCGAAAAGAACCTCGTCCATTCCTCCGAGACGCTCAAGGCCACTCCCACCGCGTCGCGTGCGTCCACGAAAAGCTCGAGAGATGCGTGTCGCTGCATCTCCAGTCGGATCTCGTCGAGGCTTGCGGTCCCGAACTGGCCGGTGTCGTTACCGGTGATCGTCACGAGGAGGACGCCCGGCCGAAGCCTGCGAAAGACGAAAGAACTGTCGCCGGCCTGGAGGCACATGCGACCATCAGGCAATTGTTCGCGAACCACATCCCCTGAAGGCACGGCTTCGATATTAGCCGATGGGCGTTTGGTGAAACTCCGCCCTACGGAACCACACCAGGCCTGCGCCCAGGAGCGGAGACGCGCGCAGCCAGAGAGCCGCAGTGTTCAGTTCGCGAGCGTCCGAAGTTCTTCCTGCTTCTGGCGGGGGCCGAGGGTGATGAGAGTGTCTCCCTCGAGGATTTCCGTTTCGGGCGGCGGGTTGAACAGCATCCGGCCGTCGACTCGCTTGATGGCGACGACGATCAGACCGAGGTCCTGGCGAAGGCTGGCATCACGCAACACCCGGTTACAGAGCGAGCTGCCAGGCCGCACCTCGGTCTCCTCGATCTGCAGGGCCATGTAGTCGCTGCGAGTGGCGAGTTCGATGAAGTCGACGACGCTCGGGCGCAGGACGGCCTGGGCCACGCGTTGCCCTCCGATCACGTAGGGCGAGATCACGCGCGATGCTCCCGCGCGCATCAACTTCTTCTCGGCGGCCTCGTCTTCGGCCCGGGCCACGATGAAGACCTTCTCGGACATGAGCCGCGCGCTCATGGTGATGAACAGGTTGTCGGCGTCGGAGGCGGCCACGGTCACGAGGCTCTTGGCCCGGTCGATTCGGGCTCGCCGCAGAGTTTCGTCATGGGTGGCGTCACCGGCGAGGGCGACCCCGTGCTCGCTGCTGAAGTCCTTCAGCAACTCGGCGCTGCGGTCGATGACCACGAACGGAATCTTCTGCTGGGTGAATTCGTGCGTCACCAGCCGGCCCATGCGACCGTATCCGCAGACGATCACGTGATCGCGAAGGGAGTGGAGTTTCTTTTCCATGCGGTTCCTGCCTAGTTGACCTGTCAGTTCGCCGCCCACGATGGAGCTGATCGCGGAGGTGGCGGTGTAGAACAACGAGAAGACGCCGGTCAGGAGCAGACCCATCGTAAAGACGCGCCCGGCGGTGGTGAGGGGATGGACCTCGAGATAGCCCACGCTCGTCAGGGTGATCACCGTCATGTAGAGCGAATCGAACGCTCCCCAGCCTTCGACGACCATGTACCCGAGCGTCCCGCCGACGGTCAGAACGATCACGACGGCGACGGCCAGAACCAGGGCGCGATATCCGGCGGGAATGGGCTTCAATCGGCGGCCTTCTGTGTGCGCGTGGGCGCAGTGGGAATCATAGGCCCACCTTTCCCGAAACGTCAGATCCGGCTTCGCTCCTCGGCGCCCCGGATCACGAGCCAGAGCATCAGGGCCAACTCTCCAAAGAGCGCGGGAACAGTGAGCCTGCCGACCGTTTCTGCGTATTGCGGCAGCAGCAGGCCGGTAAAGCTCATGGCCAGGTAGGCCAGACCGTTGAGCACCAGCCACACGCCCAGAAAGCGGGGCAGGAAACGCGAGCGGTACACAAGGATCGCCAGGGGGAAGAGCCACAGCCCCCAGAAGAGCTCAGCGGCCAGGATCCCCTGGGCGTGGATGCGCAGGAACAGCATGGCCAGAGCGTCTCGCTGAGGTTTCTCGAAGACGGACAGGAAGTCCGCTCCGCGCACGAGGATCAGGGCGGCGAGGTTGTTCAACGTGATGAGGAAGTTGATGAGGGTCACCATCACGCCACCCAGAGTCGCCATCACCACCGCGTAGGTCTGGTCCACTTCCTTGAGTAACCGGTAAAGAGCCAGGATGATGAAGATCCACAGGACCGCGGAGAAGAGATCTGTGACGATGCCCACGCGGAACAGCGTCTCGTGCGCGGCGATGTTGTTCGCCGTAGCGGTGGCGTCCCCGCGCACGAACAGTGCGCCGGGGATGTAGATCAGCGTGAAGGGCGCCAGGATCACGGTGGGCAGATACAGCAGGCCTGCCTGCCGCGCCATCGTTGTGCGAGTCATGAGTCTTTCCTCAGAGACTAGACGTCGTCGTCTATTCGGAGCGCAACGCGAGGGTCGGCGCGATTCGCGAAGCTCGGCGCGCAGGTATGTAGGTCGCCAGCATGGTCACCAGGAACATCGCGGGCACAACGGCCAGGTAGACCACCGCATCGATGCGGCCAGCATCGAAGACCATCGAATTCATCAGCCGTTCCACGCCGAACCCCATCGCGAGGCCGATCAGGGTCCCTGTCCCGACGAGCGCGAGGCCCTTCCCCATCACCAGCCGGACCACGTCCCTCTTCGAGGCGCCAATGGCCATGCGAATCCCGATCTCCCGGGTTCGGCGATTGACGTTGTACGCCATCAGGCCGTACAGGCCGGCGCTGGCGAGGAGCAGGCCCACCAGTCCCAGAGTGCCGACGAGTTGAATGGCCACGCCCGGACCTTCCACCGCGTGGTAGCGGTACAGGTCCTCATAGCTCCTGATCCCCGAGATCGGCATGTTCGGATCGATGGAGCGGACGGCGTCCTCGAGGGCGGTGACCCACTGCAGGGGATCGCCATCGGTGCGCAGGAGCAGGGCCATGCGCGCGGTGGGATGCTGGGCGAGGGGCAGATAGACGAAATCCATTGGCGGCTCACTCTTGCTGGGTGTGAGGTACTTGATGTTCTGAGCCACCCCCACGATCTCCACGGCTTCACCCTTGCTGCTGCCGAGCCGGATGCGTTTGCCCACCGCGTCGCTGTCCGGCCAGTAGTGCGCCGCGAATCGCTCGTTCACAACCGCGACACGCGGACCACCCTCACGGTCGGACGCGCTGAACCCGCGACCCTGCACGAGCCTGACCCCCAGGGCGTCGAAGAATCCCTCATCGACTTTGTCCACGGTCGACGTCAGGCTTTCTCGGTCAGGCGGCATCTCGAAGCCGTCCGGCACGAACGCGACCTGACCGAAGTTCTCCAGCGAGAGTGGAGGGTTCCGGGTCAGGGCCGCGTGCCGCACCCCGGGAATCTGGCGCGCTCGTTCGGCCAGCAGAGTGTAGAAACGCTGAGTCTGAGCGGCGTCGTACTGCACCAGCCCCGGATTGAACCTCGCCAGGAGCAGGCGCTCGACCTGGAACCCTGGCCCCCCCGCCACGCTGTCCTTGAAGCTCCGGGCCATGAGAAAAGCAGCGGTCAGCAGCATCAGAGACATGGAGACCTGCGCCACGACCAGCGCATTCCGCCCCCTTGACTTCGGGCGGCCGGAGGCGTCGCCATCGGTCGACTTGAGGGCGGTCACGAGATCGGTGCGCGTGCTTTGGAGCGCCGGGGCAAGGCCGCAGAAGATCGCGCTCAGCACGGACACCATCAAGCTCGCCAGGAGAATGCGGGTGTCCATCCGAAAAGGGACGATCGTCGGCAACTCCGTGGGAATCTGGAAGGCGCCCATGAACTGGATGCCCGCGTAACCCACGGCGATCCCCCCGAGGCCGCCCGCAAGGGAGAGGAGAAGGCTTTCGGCCAGCAGCAGCCGGATGAGCCGGGAACGTCCAGCGCCCATGGAGAGCCGGATAGCTATCTCGCGCGTGCGGGTCTGGGCACGGCTCAGCAGGAGTCCCGCGACGTTGGTGCACGCCACCAGCAGCACCGCGAGGGCGAGAATCGAGAAGATCACGCCGAACTTCCAGTTGACGTCGTCTCCCCGAGTCCGCATCTCGAACTGGGTGCGTACCAGGGCGCCGCGGCCGCGGTTCTGTTCCGGATACTCGGTCTCGAAGTTCCGCGCGACCACTTCGAGCTCGTTCCGCGCCTGCAGGAGCGTGGTGTCCGCCTTCAGACGGGCCTTGACGGAGAGTCCGCGATCATCCCGGTCCTCGAAGAAGCGCTTCTGAGGATTGGTCGAGAACACGGTCGCCATCGCGAGGGGCACATAAACGTCGGGGCTGCTGAAGATGCTGAGCCCGGTGAAAGTCCGGGGTGCGACTCCGATGACCGTGAAGGCGTTGCCGTTCAGCCTGACCGTCCTCCCAATCACGCCAGGGTCGCTGGCGAACTCGGTCTTCCAGAAGTCCGGCCCCAGCACCACCACCGCGTCGCGACCGGGAACCCGATCTTCATCGTCCCGGAATCCCCGGCCGATGTCGGGCTCCACACCGAGCACACGGAAGTAATTCCCGGACACCATCATTCCGCCTCTGACCCGCGGAGTCACGCCGGCCTCTGCGCTGAAGCCAACCGGCTGCGTCGGAGCGCTCGCGATCACACCATCGTAGCTGGTCGTGTGTTCGCGAATGTCTCGATACTCAGGGTAGGAGAAGGCCTGGAACGCGCTCTCCCGCGACGTGCTCACGAGGCTCACCACCCCGCCCGGATCAGGCACCGGGTACGGCCGGAAGATCAGGGCATCGACCATGCTGAACGGTGTGGTGGTCATGCCCATGCCCAGAGCGAGAGTCATCACCACGAGTGCGGTGAGTCCGGGCGTGCGACGCAGGCTCCGCGTCGCGAAGCGCAGGTCGTCGACGAAGTCGGTCAGCCAGTGGACGCGGCGCGCGTCCCGCGCTTCTTCCTTCCTTTGTTCCAGCCCGTCCATGGCGCGAAGAGCGGCAAGACGCGCTTCCGCCGGCGTCAGGCCATTGGCGATGCCCTCTTCGATCTTGTGGTCCATGTGGAACTGGAGTTCCTCGTCGAGTTCCTGTTCCATACGGCGCCTGCGAAAAATCGACCGGAGCCGGAGCGGCGCCGTGAACCACCAGTGATCGAACTTCATGTCAGGCCTCACTGAGCTGGACGACGCGCGAGATGGCGGATGACAGACGCCGCCAGTTCTCCGCCTCGGATTCCAGCTCTTTCCTTCCAAGCCGGGTCAGCG
>CAZBTT010000153.1:0-3857 GCA_964494295.1 uncultured Acidobacteriota bacterium | reverse complement strand
CGCCGCCAGTTCTCCGCCTCGGATTCCAGCTCTTTCCTTCCAAGCCGGGTCAGCGAGTAGAACTTCGCCCGCCGATTGTTCTCCGTCTGCTTCCACTCCGCGGTGATCCAGCCTTCCTGCTCGAGCTTGTGCAGGGCCGGGTAAAGCGATCCTTCACTGACCTGCAGGACATCGTTGGAGATGGATCTGAGCCGAAGACTGATGGCCCATCCGTGCATGGGCTCGAGCGCCAGGATCTTCAGCAGGAGGAGATCGAGGGTGCCCTGGACCAGGTCGCTTGGTTTGCTCATATCGGTTTCCGAGGGGAGTGTACGCCGAACTCCCCTCGGTAAGCAAGGGGAGGAAGAATCCCGCCACTTCCCCAAAGCCTGTCGCAGACCTCGCCGCCTCCGCGAGGAGGCCTCGTATCGCGGGCACAGGCGGCGTCAGCCGTTGAAGGTTCCCCTTTTTCGCCACCGACTCAGCGTCGTGCCGCTTCCCTGGACAGAGACGAAGTCCGACGGACGCGGCTTCCCTGCGGTCGCGATGTGGAACGTCACCTCATCGCCGTCCCATTTCAGGATCCCGAAACTGACGCGACCCTTCCCGGCGCCCGCGAGATTCAGATAGTCGACAGCGATCGGTTTCGCCGACTCGTCGATCCGCATCTTCGCGTGCAACATGGTCTGACCGCCGAAGACGACCTTGGTCTCGTTGCCCTCGGTCTTGCGGAACCCGAAGGACAGCCAGTCATCGCGCATCTTCGAGCCATCGGTGACGAGTTCCAGCGCCGCCCACTCGCCCTGGAGGCGCTTCATCAGCGGCGTCATGGCACCCTCGAACGCACTCAGGTCGACAGGCGGCACCGGCGCTTCCACAGGAGCGGGGGCCAGAGGTCGCGTTCCACCCTTCACATTCGCGGGCCGTTTCGCGGTGGCGCGTTTCAATCGCTCCAGCGCGTGACCACTGCCGGCTGAGGTCGCGAACGCCGATGGTCGTGACGAGCCGACAAGCCCCAGGCAGAACGTCAGCGCATCCCCGCCAAGTTCGAAGAGACCGTACGACCAATTCCCCGCCTCAGGGCCCTCCACGAACTCGATGTCGATCCGCGGCGGCTTGGCGTCGACATCGATGGTGAACACGCCTTCGTAGTTCGCCTCGGGCGACTCCATCCTGAAGCAGTCGCCATCGATCAGCATCTTCGATTGCGTGAGCGATCCCTTGGGCACGGTCATTCCGTCGATCTCGAGGCTCTCGAAGCGCCAGTCGCCTTCAAGGCCCCGCAGCGCCTCCACATGACGCGACAGAGAAGGCCAGCTCGCGAAGCCCGTCTTGCGAGCGATCGCCGACTGCGCGTCCGCAAGCCGGTAGCCCGCGGCCCGCACTTTCGTCGCAGTCAACTTCTTCGCTTCCGGCAAGTGCTCGATGAACGTTCGAGCCGCCTCCGCGTCACCGCGATGAAGATCGGCGAGCAGTGTTTTCGCCTGACGGCGAAGGTGGTCCAGGTTGGGACGCTGTGGAAGTTTCTTGTTCACGGTTCCTCCATGCAATGCCTGGTGTCCGCAAACAGGCGCATAAAGGAAAGGTCAGCCGGTGAAGTTCGTTGACGAAGGCGAGTTGAACTCTTCCCGCGGACCCGGGGGCTCCCTTCTGAGCCGCAGGGAATCTTAGCGCGCCCCTGCACCGACCGTGATCGTGGACGTGGAGGTTCTCGGCCGCAATGTCGGCCCCTCAACGGAACGTCGGGAACCTTTCCCAGGTTGCGGCGTCAAACGGGGCAAGGAGAGCACCATGCCCCGACTGCTCCACGACCTTCGCCTGGCCTTCCGAAGTCTGCGTCGAAAGCGCTTCGTCTCGATCCTCGCCATCGCCGCCTTCGCCCTGGGGATTGGAATCACGACCGCTGTTTTCACCATCTTTAACAGCGTCATCCTCGCTCCTCTTCCCTATCCCGACCCAGACCGGATCGTCAGCGTCTACGACACCCAGCCCGCCTGCTCGACCTGTCCCGCATCCTTCGCGAAATTCGTGGATTGGAGGGCGCGCAATGAGGTCTTCTCGGCGATCGGCGGCTCGAGTGGCAGGTACCTCGTGCTTACGGGCGACGGCGAACCCGAACGTGTCAGCGCCTTCACTACAACCGCTTCCCTCGGAGATGTGCTCGGCGTCCGGCCGATGCTGGGCCGGTGGTACACCGACGCCGAGGATCAGAAAGGCGGTCCCAAGGTTGCGGTTCTCTCGTACCCATTCTGGAACGCGCGCTTCAGCCGGGACCCGGGCATCGTCGGCCGGACCCTTCGGCTTGATGGCGAGCCCTATTCGGTGATCGGCGTCATGCCGGAGAGCTTCACTCATCGAGGGGGCCAGGTGTTCGTTCCGTTGCAGATGGAGGTCGACCGGTACCGAGGAGGCCATTTCCTGGCCACGTATGCGCGCCTGAAGCCCGGAGTGAGCGTCGAGACGGCCGCCGCGTCCATGCGCACGCTCGGAACCGCCCACGCCAAAGAGTTCGGCCACAACCACGGGATCGATGTCCGCTCGTACTACGACGTGGTGGTTGGAAGCGTGCGAACTCCGCTGCAGGTTCTCCTGGGCGCGGTGTTCCTGGTTCTTCTGATCGCCTGCGCCAACGTGGCCAATCTGCTCCTGGCCGCCGGACTCGCCCGCAAGCGTGAACTCGCCATCCGCCTGGCCCTGGGCGCCGGCCGTGGCGCACTCGCTCGCCTTCTCCTCCCCGAGAGCCTGCTACTCGCCGCCATCGGCCGCGCTCTGGGATGGGGCCTCGCGCTCGGACTGGTGAAACTCTTCGTCACCCTCGCCGGCAGTCAACTGCCCCGCTCGGCCACCATTCATCTGGATGCCCGCGTTCTCGCCTTCGCACTCATCATCTCTGCAGGCGTCGGAGTCTTCTGCGGCCTTTGGCCTTTGTTGAGAATGAAGCTCGGCGGAATCGCCTCTTCGGTCCGGGAAGGCGACACGCGAACGGTGACAGACGGGCGCTCGTCGTTCGGCAACGGCCTCGTGGTTGCGGAGATCGCTCTCGCCTTCGGGCTTCTGGTTGGAGCCGGCCTTCTCATCAAGAACCTGTCTCTGCTTCAAAGTCGCGAAGCCGGCATCCGAGCCGAAGGCGCCATCACCTTCGACGTGGCGCCCGCCGGCCCGCGATATGAATCCAACGCGCAGCTCGTCGAGTTCTACCGAAACCTGTATGACCGCCTTAGAACCGTGCCCGGGGTGAAAAGCGTCGGCTTCACGTCACACCTCCCCATGAAGTCATACGGCATGAACGGCGAAATGAAGATCGAAGGAGCCATGCCGTGGGGGCCGAACGAAGCGCCTCTGGTGGAGTACCGGTTCATCCTCGGCGACCTCCTCAAGAGCCTGGGGATCACCACGACTCGAGGCCGGACGTTGGACGCTCAGCAGGATGGGGCTGGGACGCGCACGGTCATGATCAACGAGGCGATGGCCGGCAAGTTCTGGCCGGGCCAGAATCCGATCGGCAAGCGATTCGGGCAGGGCGACGACGTCGCGAAGTGGTGGGAAGTCGTGGGCGTGATCGGGGACGTGCGGTCATTCGGGCTCGCGGCGAAGACCCCTTACGAGTTCTATCAAACGGTGGAGCAGAGCCCGTATCGGTCGTTGACCGCCGTCTTGTACGCCTCGAATCCGGATCAGACCTCCGCTCTGATCCCCGCCGCCCGGCAGATCGTCCGCACACTCGATCCCTCCATCCCGATCACGTCGGTTCAAACCAGGGAGGACGTAGTCGCGTCGTCGGTGGGCCAGCCGCGGTTCGTCACCGCCTTGTCCAGCCTCTTCGGGGCCACCGCCGGCCTGCTGGGGCTGGTTGGGGTGTATGGAGTGACGGCGTACAA
>CAZBTT010000152.1:0-9582 GCA_964494295.1 uncultured Acidobacteriota bacterium | reverse complement strand
TGCCCAGGCCGAACAGGATGTTCGCCCCCAGCCTGCTGTGGTGATAGAAGTGTCGCGCCTTGAGATCGCGGAACCACCGCCAGTCGAGGATGTAGAAGTGAACCGAGTGGTGGCACCATTCCTCAACGACGTAGCCGAGGATGAAGCCCGCGAGGAAAGAAGGGACGGTGTGGACCGGGGTCAGAAAGCTGAGGGCGAACGCCGGGGCCACGACCCAAAGGGTGTCGAACAGGGTTCCGTTGATGTGGTTCCCGTCCCACGGCCGCAAATGGTGCTGCCAGTGCAGATGATCGAACGCCTTGTTCAGGAATCGGCTCCAGGCGGATCCGCCCACGGGGAATATCCCGTGCAGCACATAGCAGTGAACGAGATACTCCACCAGCGTCCAGAAGGCGAGCCCGGCCGCGGCGAGGGCGAGGGCGGCGGAAGGCTTCGACCGAACACCGAAGTAGAGGACAACCACCGCGAGGCTCGAGTAGATCGCCGTAACCGGGTAGAGGCGATGCCTCGATCGCCGCGCCTCCGCGGAGAGCACCACGCCGCGGGGTGAGCCCGGATTCGGGATGCCCATCCGGGTCTTGCCGAGGGGCGGGGATACCGGCTCGATGTTCGGGTCGGCGGCTTCGTGTCGAGGACGGACGGTCGGAGGGTTCATTCCTTTTCTTCAGGCTCGGAAGGGGGCACTGGCCGCCCTGTTTCGAGCATTACGAGCAAAAGAACGATTCGGTTCGTTCCGGGGGGGAAGGCTACAAAACGGACAGGCCTCGTACCAAGCGAAATCTCAGCGGCCCGGCAGCCTCGAAAGGGTGAGGCTCACTTCCTTCCGCACCTCCGGATCGGGGTCGTTGTTCAAGACCTCGATGAGCGCGGGCAGCGCGGACTTCGAGGCCTCGCCGATATTGCCGAAGGCCCGCACCACATGGAGCCGCACGAGTGCTGAGGGATCTCGAAGGGCTTCCACGAGCCCCGGAACCGCCGGTCCCGCGGCTTCCCCCATCCGACCGATCGTCCGCGCGGCCCGGTAGCGGCGTGCTTCTTTCGGGTGCTTCAGTTCCTGCAGCAGGAGTGGAATGGTCTCCGGCGAGTTCCCGCCGATCTTTCCGATCGCGGTGAGCGCACCGGTCTTTCCCGCACCCCCATCTTCGCGGGCCAGGGCGACCAACGCGGGAACCGCGGGCTGGGCTGCCTCGCGCATTTCGCCCAACGTCCAGGTGGCGAAGGCTCGGACTCGCGGGTCCTCGTGCTTGAGGCCGCGAGTCAATGTCGCAACAGACGCTTCGCCGGGAAGGCCGAGACCGTACACGGCCTGAGCGGCTTCGAACCGGACGCGAGGAGAAGGATCGTCCACGGCCAGCGCGAGCACCGCAGACCCGATCGCGTCGCCTGCCGATCGGTCGGAGACAAGACTCGAAGCCTGATCCCGAATCCACCAAAGCTGGCGTTCTCGATGCGCCGCCGGAGCCGGAGTGGTCAGGCTGTCCAGCAGGGCCGCTGCGGATCGCGCGCGGGGCAACGGGGGTGGATCGTCGATCGTGTTCCTAGGGTCGATTCCTTCGGCGGCCAGCCAACCGGCCACCTGCTCATGCCCGAGGACGCTGAAATGGTCATAGTCGAGGAACAACGACCCGGGGGAAGGAGAACCGACCATAGGGGTCAGCAAGTCGGTGAGGGGAAGGCTCTCGGCTCTCGCGAAATCGCCAATGCGCCGTTGCACGGTAGGAACGGGCGCGTTTGCCTCCAGTTGAAAGCGGAACGGGGCCAGAACGAGGCGGAACCTCGCGCCATCCTTCTTGACCTCATCGCGCAGCGCGCGAACTTCATCGAAGAAGAGGCGGAAAGCGTTGTCGACCCGGGGCGAGTCGGAAGCCGTGAAGAGTTCCTCGACCGCGCCGATCTCACGGCGAGACGCGCCGAGCGCTATCCGGACCGTCGCCGAGTGCTTGAAGAGGGCGAGCAGGAACCCCGGGGGTTTGGTGAGGTTGATCTGCAGTTCCGCGAGGTCGTTGAGACAGACCGCAAGCACCACTACATCGGGTTTGTACTTCCGGGCGATCCGCTCGTAAGCGATCCGCTCCTGCCGGGTCGACCAGCCCGGCAGCCCCATGTTGAAGACCTCGATGTCGCGGCCGTCTTCGCGCAGTTTGCGTTCGAGAACCTGAGGAAAGGCCTGGCTCGCGTCGACCCCATGACCGTAGGTGACGCTGTCGCCCAGGATCACGACGCGGGTCAGACCCTCACGTGTCTCCACCGGGCGTGTGGCGTCGCGGAGTCCATCCACGTTCGTCTCTTCGCTCGGCGGGTAACCCTCGCCCTTTTCGAGCGTGTAGAAGTCACCGTCCTTGAAGCGCTCGCTCCAGTCCCAGAGGTACTCCTCCTTCTGGACCGGCGGCGGCTCGATCAGCCTGGCCACTCCCTCGATGAGGCCGCCGAAGAACGCCGTCGACGCGGCGGCCAGGGCGAGGTTCTTGATGAAGGCAGGCGCACGAAAGCTCAAGCCCCCCGATTCTAGGGGCCGCGCAGGGACCGGGGGCTCCGAGTGGGGCCTAAGGTCGCGGATCGCCGGGGCCCGCCGCGCGGGGCAGCTTCGACAAGGCTTCCTTGACTGCATTGTCGCCGGACTGTTGCGAAGTCTTGATCCGGCTATCCACGAGGTCGGTGCCGATTTTCCGGCCGACTCCGTGCGCCAGGCCAATGACTTTCCAGACGACGACCAACGCGAACGACAAGATCCCCATAAGAATGCCGGCAACCACCAGTCCCTCGATCGTGATCGCCTGACCTTTGCTGATCGAGTTCATGGTGACCACGGTCAGGAGAATGGCGGTCCAGATGGCCGACCATTTCACGACTCCCTTGATGAATTCGACCACTCCGGACTTTTCACTCATATTTCCAATCCTCGTTGTTTCCGGCGAGCCAATGCTTCCGCCTCACAGCCCTTTTGATCTGAGACCCAGCGATCGCCCAGGGCCTTCGCATCCTCTTGCAGCGCCCAAGGGAAGCGCGCCACGAGACTGCCGAGGCACTTCGCAAGCTGGTTCGGTTCGATTGGCACCTTGCTTGGAAGGGGTTTCGCTCGACGGAAGACCTGGATCTCAACATTCGCCTTCGCGTTCGCGGCTCCGGTGGCCGAGGGCGCGAAGGCGACCAGATCGTCCCGATGCACGATGCCGAGCGAAGGTTCGTCCCACACGAGCCAGGTTGGCGAATGGCGAAAGGGCGGTGCCTCACCATCCTTGCTGAATCGGGCCAGGTCCGCCTCGATCCGCGAGACCGTGGAGGTGAGTGATCCACTTCGGGCGAAGGTCTGGAGTTCTGGGTGGAATCGCGGGTTGATTCGAAGGAGCATGCCGAGAACGCTGATCAGTAAGACCAGCGCGACCACCACAACGAAAAGAACAAAGACGTTGTACGGCGCCCAGAACGAGTAGTAGTCGCGGCTCGCGTCGAGCAGGAAGGGTTGCAGTCGGTCTCTTGGAATCACACTCGCAAGCTCGGCCACCACGGTGGCAGGCAAGGGCAGCAGCTCTCCAAGTACCGGATCGCCGCTGGAATGGGGACTGAGCTTCACAATGAGGAGTTTGCCGTCCTTCGGCTGGGCCAGATACTTCGCCGAGACGCTTGTGGTACTCGCGAGTCCCTTCAGGAGCTTTACCGTGGTTTGCTCTTCGAGACCCGTGGGCACGAGGGTGCCCGAAGACCGAATCCAGACACGGCGCCCCGGGTTCGACGCGAGTTCCGGCGTGAGATCAAACGGCCCGAGGGCGGCGTTGTAGATGTAGGACCCGTTCCACCACAACAGCCCGGAGGTGATCGCGAAAAGGATGCAGAGCGCGGAAAGAAGGCTGATGCGGTCCTTACGCGCAACCCCCATGATCCAACCGCCCGCAGCCTGACTCATGAAGGGGGCAGTCTACCCATGGACCAGCCGGACCGTCTCAGTCCGCCCCCCTAGCGGCCGCCGGCCCGGATACGAGTGGGCAGCGGCGATCAGCACGCTCAGACCGGCGCGATCAACCGAGGGGTGTTCATCACCTGCTGAGTGGGCCTCTGGCGATCAAGGCGTCGAGTTCGGCGCGGAGCTTGGGGAGGATCTCTTCGTAAGTGAAGGCGCCAAGCGGTGCCTTTTGTTTCTTCAGATTGACGTGGGTGGGGCCGCACCACAACCCCAGATCCGCGTCGTCGGTTTCACCCGGGCCGTTCACGCGGCAGCCCATCACCGCGATGGTGATGGCGTGAGGCTTCGCGTAGGCCGTCATCTCCTTCACCGCTTCTGCGAGTTCGACGAACTTCTCGTTCTCCACCCGCGAACACGAAGGGCAGGAGATGACGTTGAGCGTGTGATCGTCAAAAACGGGCACGGAGCGGAACCGGCCGGCCGCGATGTCATCGAGGATCATCTTCCCCACCGTGATCTCCTCGTGTTTCCGGGGATTAGGCAGGGTGAGACTCACCCGCAACGTATCGCCAATCCCCCGCGGCAGGAGCTGCTCGAAAGCCACGCGGGTCTTGATGATCCCTTCGGGGGGGATGCCCGCCTCGGTGACGCCTAAGTGCAGCGGCACGTCCTTCCGCGCGGCGGCGAAGCGGTTGTTTCCCTCAATGACCTTTCGTGGATGGGAGTCCTTGAGGCTCACGACGTACTGGTCGAACTTCAGATCGTCGAGAAGGACGCAGTGCTCGAGCGCCGAGGCGACCATCGCCGCGACGTCATCGTCCGGGTACTTCGCTTTCATCTCCGGATCGACGCTGCCGCAGTTGACCCCCACGCGGATCGCGCAGCCGTGCGCCTTCGCCACATCAACCAGGAAACTCACCTTCTCCGCGACACTCTTCTCCTTCTCATGATGGTAGAGATGACCGGGGTTGTAGCGGAATTTGTCGACGTGCGGCGCTACCGTCGCGGCGAGACGGTAGTTCTCCTGAAGGTCGACCACAAGGTTCGCCTTTGTCTGCTTTCGGATCTCGGCGAGCGCCGCCACATCCTTTGGCGAGTCGACGGCGATGCGAACCAGGTCTCCTCCGGCCTCGCGGATTTTCTCGGCCTGTTCAACCGTCGCATCAACGTTCTGGGTCTTCGTGGCGCACATGCTCTGGACGGCCACCCGGTGAGCTCCGCCGATGAAAATCGACCCGGCTCGAACGGTTCTGGTCTCGTTTCTCTTCATTGCCTCGCCTTCTTACCACAAAGGACCAAGTGGCTGAAAATCATGGACATGGACGAACGATCGAGGTCAAGGCAAGACGAAACGGATTGATATTAGTCAAAAACAAAAGAAAATTTGATTGACATACACTGCGATCATGACGTAATCTCCCTTCCGTCGCACGAATGGACTCTTCCCGCGACCACGAACCCAACAAGATTCCAAGGAGAAACCCAAATGACCCTCGTACGATTCGACCCCTTCCGTGAAATGACCGTGGCCCAGAACCGGATCAACCACGTTCTCGCCGACGCGTTCGCCGGCGCCGGCTCCGACACGTTCGGCTTCCTGCCGCCCGTGGACATTCGAACCGGCGCGGATCACAGCCTGCTCATCGAGGTCGACCTTCCCGGCGTGCCGCGCGATGCCGTGTCCGTCCACATCGAGAACCGCACGCTCACCATCAAGGGCGAGCGGAAGCGCGAAGCCCTGCCCGAGGACAAGGCTGACCGGGTGCAGCGTTCCGAGCGGCTCTTCGGCACCTTCGTCCGCGCGTTCGCCCTTCCGGAGACCGCCGACACCAACAAAGTCAGCGCGGAGTACAAGGACGGCGTTCTGACCCTGAACATCCCGCGCGCCGAGGAAACGAAGCCGCGTTCGATCGAAGTCAAGGTCGTCTAAGACCGGAGCCCACCGGGCCGGCCATCGAGGCGTCGTCTCGTGGGGCGGCTCCTCTCCTCTGCTTCGAGGGGAGGGGGTCCGCCCCGTTCTTTTTCGCTTAATGGGCGTGTCCCGTGCTACCTTCGGGCGTGGCGCGGATAGCGATCGATGCCCGCAAGTGGCGGGACTACGGCATAGGCACGTACGTTCGGAACATCGTCCGGGCTCTGGCCCTGATCGATCACGAGAACACCTACTTCGTGTTCTGTCATCACGAGGACGTTCCCACCCTCAACGACCTCTCTGAGAACTTCGTCCCGGTGGTGAACGAATCGCGGGGTTACTCATTCCGCGAGCACTGGAGTCTGCCCGCGCAGGTGCGGCGGCTCGGCGTGGACCTGTTCCATGAGCCTCATTACGTGCTGCCCGTGCTCCTCGGCACGAAATCGGTGGTGACCGTTCACGACTGCATCCACCTGCGCTTCCCGGAGTACCTCCCGAACCCGGGCGCCATCCACTACGCCCGGTTCATGATGGGGAGCGCGATCCGACGGTCCAAGGTCGTCTTCACGGTGTCAGAGGCGAGCAAACGCGACATCCTGCATTTCTTCCCGGCCACGCCCCCGGGCCGCATACACGTGGTTTCAAACGCCATCGATGCGGACCTCCTCGAGGCGCCGGACCAGGAGGAACTCGATCGGGTCAAAGAGCGCTACCAGATCGCCCAACGCTTCATCCTCTATGCCGGGAACATCAAACCCCACAAGAACCTTCCCCGCTTGATCGAGGCGTTCGCCCGGTTGCGCGCGACCCCCGGCCACGAGGACGTTCACCTGATGATCATCGGCGACGAAATCGGCAAGACACCGGAGCTGCGCCGCCGCGTCGAATCGTTCCGCCTGCGCCCCTTCGTGCGCTTCTTCGGTTTCGTCCCCGAGCGCACACTCGCCGCTTTGTACCGGCTGGCCACCGTTTTCGTCTTCCCCTCCCAATACGAGGGTTTCGGCCTTCCTCCACTCGAGGCCATGGCCTGCGGCACACCCGTGGTCACGTCGAACGTCTCCTCGCTGCCGGAGGTGGTGGGCGACGCGGCGGTGCTGGTCGACCCGCACGACGGCGAAGCGATCGCGGACGGCCTCTCCCGCGTGCTCGACGATCCGGCCTTCGCGAATGAACTCCGCGAGAAGGGCCGGATCCAGGCCAAGAAGTTCAATTGGGAAGACTCCGCGCGCAAGACGCTCGCCGGTTACCGCGAGGCCCTCGGTCAATGAGCACGGTTCCGCGACCTCGATGACAGCGCCACGGCGCACGGCGCTCGTGCATGACTGGCTGACCGGATTTCGAGGAGGCGAACAGGTTCTCCTCTCTCTGGCGAGGATGTTTCCCCACGCGCCGATCTATACGCTGCTCCACGTGAAAGGCTCGCTCCCGCAAGAGCTCGAGTCGCGGACTATTCATACCTCGTTCATCGGCAAGCTGCCGTTCGCGCGACGCCTGTATCGACACTATCTGCCGCTTTTCCCTCTGGCCGTGCGCGGCCTCGACGTCCGCTCGTACGATCTGGTGGTTTCGAGTTCGCACTGCGTCGCGAAGAGCGTCACCCCTGGCCCGGGCGCCAGACACGTCTCCTATTGCCACACGCCAATGCGCTACGTGTGGGACCGGTTCGACGACTACTTCGGCCCGGCCCGGATGGGACGCGCGGGCAGCGCGGCCTTGCGCGTGATGGCCGAGGGCCTGCGGGCCTGGGACGTCTCGACCGCGCACCACGTCCACCGATACGTCGCGAATTCACAGACCGTGGCCGCGCGCATCAGGTACTTTTACGGCCGTGACGCCGTCGTGGTTCACCCGCCGGTCGACACGGACTTCTTCACACCCGGTCCCGACGACGCACCGGAGCCCGACTATGACCTGGTGGTCTCCGCCCTCGTCCCGTACAAGCGGATCGATCTCGCCATCGAGGCGGTAAACATCACGGGGCGGCGACTGCTGGTCGTCGGGAATGGGCCGGAAGAGATGCGGCTTCGCGCGATCGCCGGAAAGACCGTCGAGTTCCTCGGCCCCGCGGGCCGCGAACGCCTGCTCGGCCTCTACCGCGGATGTCGCGCACTCGTCCTGCCGGGAGTCGAGGACTTCGGGATCGTGGTCGCCGAGGCCCTCGCCTGCGGACGGCCGGCGCTTGTGAACGCACAGGGCGGCGGGGCCGAGATCGTGAACCACGGCGAATTCGGAGAAACCTTCACGGAGCCGACCGGGGAGGCGGTGGCGCAGGCCCTCTTGAAGCTTGTTCCGAATCGCTTCAGTAGACTCGGGCTTCGGAAGCGAGCCGAAACGTTCGCCCGGAACAGGTTCGAAGAGCGATTCCGGGCGGTCGTCGCCGAAACGACGCCGAAGGCGTAGACCGCGGCCTCCAGAGAGCGCGAAGGACAAAGAGCGTTTGCGAAAGCGAAAACAAAGACTCACCGAGAGCTTCCTTGCCGTCGATCTTTTGGCGGTGGCTCTCGCGTGGATGGCCGCGTACTACGTGCGGTTCCATTCGAGTCTCATCACATCGGCGTTCCCGCCCTACAAAGGCATCCCCGCGGCTCGCGACTACGTGGAGCTGCTGCCTCTGCTGCTGCTCGTGTCCGGCGTCGTCTTCGCGGTTCAGGGCCTCTATCGGCTGCGGCGCCCCATGAGCGTCGTCGACGATTCGCTCCGGACCCTGGCCGCCTTCATCGTCGCCGCGATCTTCTCCCTCGGCGTCACCCTGTACATCCGCATCTATTTTCGATATGCGCCCGAGGTAGCGGCGAGCGCCGAATACTCGCAGGCCGTGTTCTTCCTCTTCGTGGTGTTCGGCGCGCCCCTCGTGATGGCGGGCCGGCGACTTCTCCTGGCCTGGTACGAGCGGTCGTGGGCTCGCGGCGAAAACGCGGTGCGGATCCTGGTCGCCGGGACGTCGGAACTCGGCCAGACCGTGGCCCGGAGACTCGCGGCGCAGCGCCGCCTTGGCTTCGCTGTGGTTGGCTTCCTTTCGGACTCGGAGGCTGCAGGCGCCGAACGCGACGGTCGTCCGGTCCTCGGATCGCTCGCTTTGACCAACGAGATCATCGCCTCGAAGTCCATCGACGCGGTCTATGTCGCCCTTCCCATCGATCAGCACGCCGCGATGGTTGAGTTGGTGAAGAACCTGAACAATCAGTTCGTCGACGTGCGGATCGTGCCGGACCTTCTGCAGTGCCTGACCCTTCGGGCCGGTATCGAAGATCTCGACGGCATCCCGATCGTCGCGGTCAACGAAACTCCCCTTCAGGGCATCCCCGCCCGCTTCAAACGCGGCGTCGACCTCGTGGGCAGCGCGTTGGGCCTCCTCGTTCTTTCGCCGCTCCTGATCGCGGTGGCCCTCGCGATCAAGCTGAAGGGCGGACCCGGACCGATTCTCTACACCCAGGACCGCGTGACCCTCGACGGACGACACTTCCCGGTGTTCAAGTTCCGCACCATGCGCGAGGATGCCGAGGCGACGAGCGGACCGGTGTGGGCCACCGAGCAGGATCCAAGACGCACGGAGCTGGGCGTCTTCCTGAGGAAGTACAACCTCGACGAGTTTCCGCAGCTCATCAACGTCATGCTTGGCGATATGAGCCTCGTGGGACCCCGGCCCGAGCGACCCCATTTCGTGGAACAGTTCAAGGACAGGATTCCCAACTACATGCTCCGCCACCGCGTCCCGAGCGGCCTCACCGGCTGGGCCCAGGTCCACGGCTGGCGGGGAAACTCCAGCCTCGAG
>CAZBTT010000151.1:0-9611 GCA_964494295.1 uncultured Acidobacteriota bacterium | reverse complement strand
GCTTGACGGCTGGCGCCCGCTTCGACGCGGCGGGGAGGGTGAGCGCTGGTCAGGCGCACGTCGCCGAAACGCTCGCGGCGCTTCTCGGCGCGCGCCGGCCCAACGCGAGTTCGGGCGCGCCGATCGAGGCCGTCCTGTTCGCCGACGACGCCAATCGCGCCATGATCAAGGGCGCCGCTCAGATGCAGCGAGAGGCGTTCGATAACGTGGTTTCCGCGCGACTGGCGATCGAACCCGGCCTCAACTCGGGATGGACCGCGTCGATCGAGTCCTATCGCGACGCGACTCGTCGCGGAAGGACCTTGACCGCGGCCTTCTTTCTCCTCGGATTCCCGCTCCTGACCTTGGGCGTCATCGGCCTCGCCCGGCCGGACCCCTGGAGTCTGATCGCCGGCGCGGTCGTGGGCCTCGTTGTTCTCGTCGGACCGCTTCGCTCGCAGATTCCCCCGATGTCTTTCTCGGCGATCAACTACGACGAGATGCTCATTCCCTTCTTCGTGAAGGTCATGACGCTCGCCGCTCTCACCACACTCGCGGCGATCGGGTCAGCGCTTTTCGTGGGACGCGTCTACCCCAAGCGCATCGCCCTCGACTCTCCGGTGGCCGAGGCGGGAGCGGTGGGCCTCCTCGGAGCGACGTTGCTCGTGATGCTTCTGGGCATGCAATGGTGGCGGCACGTTCTGCTGTCACCCCTGAGCCTGTCGGGCCCCGATGCCATGGTGGTCGGATACTGCCTCACCCTGTCCATCCTCAGCGTCTCCCTCACGGCTTTGATTGTCTCCGCCGTGGCCTCGGTTGCGCAGCGGCGCGCCCCGACGCAGAATCCACATCCCTGAATCCCTCAAGGAGGATCCCCATGGTTCGACGAGCCCTAGCCGGCCTCACTCTGTTCACGTTTCTGGTTGCGGGCCAGACCGCGCCCGCCGAGGCGCAAGCGAAGAAGAGATATCTCGACAAGGAAACCTTCTTCCAGATGGAGTCGATCGCGAATCCCGTGATCGCCCCAGACGGCTCGCAGATCGTCTTCACGCGCGGTTTCGTCGACACGAAGAAGGATCAGAACGCTTCACTCCTGTGGATCGTGGATGCGCGGGGCGAGAGGTTGCGGCAGCTCACCGAAGGCACGTTCCGCGATTCCGCGCCGGCGTTTTCTCCGGACGGGAAGCGCATCGCGTTCCTCTCGAACCGGTCGGGTTCGACGCAGATTCACACGATGTGGCTCGACACTCGTGAGACCGCGCAGCTCACCCGACTCGACACCGAGCCCTCGGCCCCGCGATGGTCGCCGGACAGTTCGAAGATCGTGTTCACGGTGCGCGTCCTCGATGAGGCGTCGCCGCTTCCCATCAAACTCCCGAAGACGCCACGGGGCGCCGAGCTCGCGAAAGGGGCGGTGCTCGTCGATCGCACCACCTGGGGCGCCGACGGAACGGGCGCCGTCGCCAAGGGCTACACCCACGTCTTCCTGGTCGATGCGCACACCGGCGGGATCTCACGCCAGATCACGTCGGGGGACTACAACCACACGGGCCCGTCGTTCTCGCCCGACGGCAAGACGATCTACGTCTCCGGGATCCGCAAGCCCGATGCCGAATACCTCAAGGGCGACTCCGAGATCTACGCGATCTCGCTCGACACGCTCGAGGTGAAGACGCTCACCGACCGGAAGGGCGGCGATTCGCAACCGCTCGTTTCCCCGGATGGAAAGTGGATCGCGTACACGGGCTTCGACGAGAAGGGCTATACGAACGACATCTCCTCGCTGCACGTGATGGACGCGAACGGCGACGGCAAGCGGATCCTCGCGGGAGGACTGCCCAGTTCTCCCAGCGATATCACGTGGGGAAGCGACGGCGTCTATTACTCGATGGAAGAGAAGGGCGAGAAGAACGTCTATTTCGTCTCGACGAAAGTCGCGGGCGCGACACCGCAGAAGATCACCTCGGGCGCGCACATGCTGAACGGCCTGTCGATGGCGAGGAGCGGCCTCAATGCCGCGGTGAAGAGCTCCTCGAAGGAGCCGGGCGCGCTTGTCTCCTTCACTCTGCTCCGTCCCAATGATCACCGCGTCCTCGTCGATGTGAACAAGGACGTGCTCGAAGGTGTGACGCTCGCCGACTCCGAGGAGATCTGGGTGACGTCGGCCGACGGCCTCAAGGTCCAGGGCTGGCTCATGAAACCCGCGAACTTCGACCCGACGAAGAAGTATCCGCTCGTGATGTGGATTCACGGCGGGCCGTGGAGCATGTACAGCGTCGCCTGGAACTGGGCGTTCCAGAACTTCGCCGCGAATGGCTACGCGGTGCTCTGGATGAATCCGCGCGGTTCGACCGGCTACGGCCAGGACTTCGTTCTCGGCATCCAGCACTCGTATCCGGGCAAGGACTACGACGACCTGATGGCCGGGGTCGATGCCGCGCTCGCGAAGGGTTTTGTCGACAAGGACAACCTCTTCGTCTGCGGAGGTTCGGGTGGCGGCGTCCTGACCGCATGGATCGTGGGTCATACGAATCGTTTCCGCGCCGCGGTTTCGATGCGCCCCGTGATCAACTGGCACTCCTTCGTGGGCAACACCGACGGCAATTCCTGGTACGACCAGTTCAAGAAGTTCCCCTGGGAAGATCCGATGGAATACGCGCGGACTTCGCCGCTCACCTACGTGGGAAACGTCGTCACCCCGACGATGGTGATGACCGGGGAAGCCGACCTGCGCACGCCGATGGCGCAGAGCGAGGAGTTCTACCGGGCCCTCAAGATGCTCCGCAAAGCGGATACGCTGCTCGTCCGGATGCCGGAGGAATTCCACGGCTGGCGCCGGCCGTCGCGTCAGATCGCGCAGCAGCTTTACCTTCAGGCGTGGTTCGAGAAGTATCGAACGAAGGAAAGCAAGGACGCCGTTCCCGCCTTGCCGTGACGTCGTTGTCTCGGGCCATCCGCTTCGCGGCCCTGCTTTGTTTGCTCGGCACGGCCGCCATGGCGCAGCTCGCGGCTTCGCGCGATCCGACCGCGGAGGCCCTCGATCCTCTGATCCGTGACCTCTGCGGGCGCGAGGTCGTTCTGCTCGGTGAAGACGCGAACCACGGCGCGGGTCGGACACTCGAGGTGAAGACACTGATCATTTCGCGCCTTGTCGACGAATGCGCCTTCGGCGCGGTTGTGTTCGAGAGCCAGTTCTATGACTTCCTCGAGTACGAGCGGGCGAGGGCGGCGGGAAAGGCGACGCGCCAGGACCTTTCCGATGCGATCGGAGCGTTGTGGTCCCGCTCGCGCGAACTGCAGCCGCTGATCGATTTTGTCCATGCGCGCCTCGGCTCGGGGAATCTGCGCGTCGCGGGAATGGATCCGCAGGTGGGCGGCGTCACGGGCTACTTCTCGCAGCAGAAGCTGGGGCTTGAACTTGCCGGCCATCTCGAAGAACCACGACGCAGCGCGTGCGAAGTCGATCTTTCGCGGCACCATTCATGGAAGTACGACGCCACGAACGCGTTCGACGACGCGGCAAAGAGCCGCTTGCGCATCTGCGGGAGTGAGATAACGGAGAGGGCCGCGGGCGGTGGCGCGCTGGTTTCCGCCGAGGCCGCCGCGATGGCGCGTTCCTATTCGCGATACCTCGCGATGTCTCTTGAGGGCGACCGCGACGCCCGGGATCTGGGCATGTTCGAGAACCTCATGTGGCATCGCGCGCGCTGGCCAAAGGACGTCAAGGTCATCGTCTGGACCGCCACCTCTCACGCGGCGAACGTGACAACCGCGGCCCTTCCGGGTCGCCCGCTGGGCGCCCGGGTCCGCGAGGCCGTTGGAGATCGGTCAGCCGCGATCGGATTCACCGCGGTTTCCGGCACGTTCCGCACGCCGGGAAGCCGCGGCAAGGTCACGGCGCTCACGGGAGCCGAGCCGGGGTCACTGGAGGCGAAGTTCGCGCCCAGCGACAAAGCTCCCATCGGCTACGTCGGAAAGACACAACTCCGCGAGGCGGGAGTCGTACCCGGCCGCGCCCTCAGCTACGGGAAGCCCCTTTCTATCGACTGGTCAACCGTGCTCGATGCCCTGGTCGTCCTGCGCGAGGAACGGGCCGTGGAACCTCTTCCCCTTTCCGGGCGTTACCCGTGACATGACCACGCCCAAAGTCCGTCGACTCTCCGGATTCCTTGTCGTTTCGCTGATGGCGCTGCTTCCCTCGGCCGCCCGCGCTGGAACCTTTCCGTACTGGGGTCTTTCCTTCGGAACCTCCGAACGCGCCGCCGCGAGTCTTGGGGTCACGTTCGGCGACCGGGTGCCCGGAGACGTGAGCGATGGCTTCGCTCTTGGGACCGGGCCGATCCTGGAGGCCACGGTTGGAATGGGCGGGGCAAAGTTCGGGGTGGGGAGGTCCTTCCTGGTTCTCACCGACCAGAAGTCCGTCCGTCTCCTCGCGGACTGGAAGGCGGTGGGGACAAGGACCTGGGATCGCCCGCGCGGCGCCTCCGCCCACGCGACCTACATTGGACTCGAGGGAGGTCTCTCTCTTTCCTTCGTCCGCTTCAACCTCGGCATCGCGAAACGGCTCGAGGAGAAATCCCGCGGAGCGAACCTACTGCTCACCTGGGGCGTGGGAGCCCAGGTTCGGATCGGCGGTTCGAGGGCGGCTCGGCCCTGATCAGCGGGCGGTGGATTTGACGACGAGGTAGACGAAGGGGGCCTCGGTGACCGCGCTGAACCAGTGGGGCACGCCCCGTGGGATCACGATCACGTCGCCCTTCGCCACGGTCTTCGTCTCGCCTCCGCGCGTGCTCGCGGCCCGGGCTTCGTTCGGTCCGACGTTTCTCGGCTCGACCATCTCGCCGCCCAGGACGAGGGTGGCCGTACCCTCGAACACATAGAAGATGTCGGTATCGACGTCGTGCACCTCGGCGTCGCCTCCGCTTTCGCGCCTGGCGAGGCCCACCCGATATTCAGAGTTCTCGATGAACGAGCCGCCCTTCGCGAAGGCGGCCGCCATCTCCGCGGCCGAAATGATGCGAGAGGTCGGATCGGGCGGCGCGAGGGTCATATTTTCTAGCCTACATCGAGCGAACGCCGCCGCCGCGACTCCAGAGCCTTGCCCTTCGCGGCCTCGTCCTGGGCTTCCTTTTGTTTCCCCTCGCGCGACAGGATGTCGGCGATCACGTAGTGGCCCAGGGGCGCCACCTCGGAGACGCTGTCGACCTTGAGGCCGCGTTCGGCGAGGTCCCTTGCCACGGCGAGGCGGCCGGCGTTGAGCTCCTCGCGGGCGAGGAAGAAATACGCGGGGCCGAAGTCGGGAGCCTTTTCGGTGGAGAGGCGGAGCTCGGTGAGATACCCCGGCATGTTTCCGCGCTGGCGTTCGAGCTGCGCGAGATTGAACCGCGCCTTGCCGTGATCGCCGAAGGAGTAGATCTCGGCGCGGTAGAGGCTTTCGGCTTCGGCCAGCCGGCCGCGGGCTTCGAGGACACGCGCGAGGTTGTAGCGGCCCCCCCGCACCTCAGGCTCGAGTTCGAGGCCCTTGCGGATCATCTGCTCGGCTTCGGGAAGCCGTGAGGCGGCGAAGGCGAGGGCGCCCTGGCCGATCCACGCCGCTCCCATCTTCGGGTTCTCCTCCGCGGCGCGCACGAAAGAGTGTTTCGCCCGGGCCGCGTCACCCATGTCCATCGCGAGGATCGCGAGCTGGAACCAGGCCTGGGGGTTCTTCGGATTACGGGAGAGTGCGGTCTCGAAAACGCGCACGGCGTCGAGCGCGTCGTTCTTGCGGCCGCGCGAAAGGAACAGCCGCGCCAGGTTGCCAAGAGCGATGTCGTCGTCAGGCTTGAGCGCGAGCGCGCGGCGGAACGATTCGATGGCTTCGTCGGGCCGCTTGAGCCGCACCAGCCAGTTTCCAAGCGTCAGGTGCGCGTCCATGATGTTCGGATCCTCGGTCACCACCTGCTTGAGCAGGGCGGCGGCGCCCTCGACGTTGTCGTCCTGAGCGAGGTCTTTGGCCCGGTTCATCTTCTGGAAGAGCGGCAGCTTCACCTTTGGATCGGGGAGCACCGCGTCCGGGTCGACGTCGATCACGTTCCCCACGTAACCGAGGGCCGCGAGTCTTTGAAGAGTGTCGGGGTCCAAGGCCTGCCGCTCAGGCGTTTTGCCCTGGTCCGCGCGGGCCAGCTCCTCGATCTTCAATCGAAGGTCCTCGGCTCGCGCGGAGAACGCCTTGAAGATGTTGTTGAGTTCACGAGGGTCGTTCTTGCGGTCGTACAACTCCGGTTCCGGCGCGTCGATGTAGGTGTACTCGTTCGTGCGCAGCGACCGGAGGTGCTGCCAGCCGAAGTGGTAACGAGGGAAGTACGTCTCGGAATAGGCGCTTCCGCCCACGCTCGCGGAAGGGTTCACGATGCCGAGGGCGAAGGACTTCCCGTCTACCGGCTCGCTCGATGCGGGCAGGCCGAGCAGATCGAGGACGGTAGGGAGGAGGTCCGCGTGCGACACCATCGATGCGACGCGGCCTTTGTCGTTCCAGGGCGTCTTGATGATGAGGGGCACATGCATCGCGGAGTCGTAGACGAAGTACGCGTGCGTGGCCTCGCCGTGGTCGCCGAGGCTCTCACCGTGATCGGCGGTGACGATGACGATCGTGTTCTTGTCGAGGCCGTGCGTCGCCATCCAGTCGAAGAGCCGCCCCAGTTGGGCATCGGTGTACGCGATCTCCGCGACGTAGGGCTGGTTCGGATACTGCGAAGCGTAGGGCTCGATCGGTTCGTAGGGGGTGTGCGGATCGTAGAGATGGACCCAGCCGAAGAACTTCCCGGCCTTCACGGTGTCGAGCCAGGAGATGGAGTCGTTGATCACCTGCTCGGCGGTCTTCTGGACCGTGCCGAGGGAGATCACCTTGTACTTCGAGAGGTCGAAGTCGTCCGAGTATCGGTCGAAGCCCTGCGCCAGACCCCAGCGCGACTCCAGAACCCAGGCGCCGATAAACGCGCCGGTGGCATAGCCCTTCTCCTTGAGGATCTCCGCCATGGTGAGCGCCTTGGCGTCGAGAAAGAAGCACCCAGTGTCGCGGATGGCGTGCCGCGTCGGGTACTGACCCGTGAAGATCGTGGTGTGAGATGGAAACGTGAGAGGCACCGAGGAGATGGCGTTCTCGAACACCACCGCGTTCTCAGCCATGCGATCGAGATTGGGCGTGACCCCGCGCGCGTAGCCATAGGGCCCGAGTCGGTCGGCCCGCGTCGTATCGAGCGTCACCACCAGGACGTTCGGAGGTGTCCGGGGCGCGCGGGAGGCAATGAGCGCGCGGGCGGCCTCGGTTGAGGAAGGTGCCCCGGGGCGTGCCATCCGGTAGGCCATGAATCCGGCGAGGATCGCCACGAGCGCGGCGATCCAGAGTGTTCGTTTTCGACTCATTCGAGCGCTGACGCTAGCCGCTCGGCTTCCCGCGCGTCAACGTTGAGCAAGACGATCAACCTGTTGAACGCGCACTTTTACATTCGAACACTTGACGTGCGCCTCCGCGGCGGCTCTAATCCGAACAATCGGGTGGACGCCCCCAATCTCGCGTCTTTCAAGAAACAAAATGATTGCAGTCAACCAGGAGGTCTCACGTATGCGGATATCGAAGTTGCGCGGCGTCGCGTCCGTCCTTGCCCTGAGTTTCATGGCAAGCGGTGCGGTCGCTGCAGAACCGGCCCCCGGGCCCACCCTTTGGAGCGCGGCCCAGGAAGCCGGGAGCCGTTCCTCCGTGCGGGCGCAGACCACGGCCGGCGCGCCCACCGGAAACCCTCGCACCGACAGCTCGTTCTTCAAGACGACTGCCGGAAGGCTGGCGCTCGGATTGCTGATCGTCGGCGCGGGTCTCACCATTTACTCCACCAGTCACGACCGCAAGCCGGTCAAGTCGCCCATCCGCTAGGAAGGCACTCATCATGAAAATGCTCAGATCTCTCGTCGCGTTGATCGCACTCGCGATCGCGCTTCCCACCATAGTCTCCGCCCAGAGCTTCTCCGGCGTCGTCGCCGGCGTGGTCAAGGACGAACAGGGTGGCGTCCTCCCGGGCGTTTCCGTTCAGCTCATTGGCAAGACCGGCGCACGCGACACCACTACCGACACCGGCGGCGCCTATCGCTTCAACGCCGTTGACCCGGGCACGTACGCCGTGGTCATCACCATGTCCGGTTTCCAGGCTCAGCGCCGTGACAACATCGTCGTGAGCGTCGGACGTCAGTCGACCGTCGACGCTGCGCTCAAGGTCGGCGGGCAGAGCGAGACCATAGACGTCACGGGCGAGTCGCCGGTGGTCGATGTCACCTCCTCGAGCACCCAGAACAACCTCTCCCAGGATCTGCTGTACAACATGCCGATCCGGCAGGGGAACACCGCGACCAACCTGCTGAATACCGCTCCCGGCATCAACGCCCAGTCGGCGTTCGGCGGCGATGCCTCGTCGGCGAACGGTCTCTTGATCGACGGCGTCGATACCCGCGATCCTTCCGGCGGCACGGCGTGGACCTTCTTCAACTTCAACATCGTCGAGGAAGTGGAAATCGTGGGCATCGGAGCCCCGGCTGAATACGGCTCCTTCACCGGCGCGGTGGTCATCACCATCACCAAGACCGGCGGTAACCGCTTCGGCGGCCTGTTCGACTTCACCTACACGAAGGCGTCGCTTGCGAGCAGCAATGTGAACAGCTCAGTGACGAGCGTGAACCCTTCTCTCGGCACGGCCGCGAAGACGAATAAGTTCACCGATTTCACCACTCAATTCTCGGGTCCGCTGATCACGGACAAGCTGTTCTTCTTCGCGAGCGCCCAGCGTTATCACCTCAACCAGGACCCTGCGGGTCCGTCGACGGTCCGCGACGAGGTGAGCCCCCGCATGAACTTCAAGCTCAACTACCAGCCGAGCGCCAGCAACAACTTCATGGCGCAGGTCCAGTACGACCAGTACAACATCATCGGGCGCGCCGGTGTTCCCGCACTTCAGGCCACCGACGACCTGACCAACCAGGAAGACGCGCCTGAATGGGTTTGGCTTGGTCAGTGGCGTCACATCTTCGGCTCCAAGACCTTCAGCGAGGTCAAGTACACGGGCTGGTGGGGTTACTACGACCTCAATCCCAAGGTTGTAGCACCCCAGCATTACGACGCCGAGACGAACCTCTACTCGGTGTCCCAGGGCTGGTCCTACGCGGCCGACCGCGGCCGGAACCAGGTGAACGCCGCCATCTCGCACTTCGCCGAGGGCTTCGGCAAGCACGACCTCAAGTTCGGCATCGAGGTCGAGCGCAGCAAGACGCGCGACCGATACAGCCACAACAACAACACCTATTACTACGATTACGGCGGCCAGCCGTATTACGCGTACGGGTACGGCTACGACCTCAACGGCCGCAACAAGAAGTTCGCCGCCTACGCGCAGGATGCGTGGCATGTGAGCGATCGCCTCACCATGAACATCGGGGTGCGCATGGACAAGGTCTCGGGCGGAGCGCCCGGCGCCGACGCCGTGTACTCAAACACGAGCATCGCCCCTCGTCTCGGCTTCGCCTTCGATCCCGCGGGCGACACCAAGACCGTGGTGAAGGGCAGCTACAGCCAGTACTACGAGGGCATCTTCAACGACATCTACAAGCAGGCG
>CAZBTT010000150.1:8912-9639 GCA_964494295.1 uncultured Acidobacteriota bacterium | reverse complement strand
AATCTCAACGACTTCCTCCATGAGAGCGTCTCGCTGCCCGGAGGAATCACCGTCCGCACTCGCGTCAACCTCTCCATCCTCTTCCACGACGAAGGCGTGAATATCCCCGAACCCGCGACGGCAATCCTCCTGGGCTTGGCCCCAATTGCCTGGCAGATTCGCCGCAGAAGGTAGACCCTGCGAATCTCACCAAGGTTTCGGCTTTTGATCTTACTAGCTACCAGCAAGCGCTATTTACCATTCGCCCCGAGAATGGCGCCGAGCACTTCCGACGGCGATCGGGCCGGCCGGCGTGAGCGCCCGCTTGATGAGCTGCCACTCGATCATCCACTCAAGTGGGGAGAAGCAGGCGCGGCCGCGCGCATAAAACGTGCGCGAGACCTGGGAGCCGCCGAACGACCGGTTTGACAGCAGGCCGCCGTACTCGCGGGCGAAAGGAACACCCTGGGCCACGCATTGGTCGATGATCTTGACCGAGATCTCCGCGAGGCGATGGACGTTCGACTCACGCGCCCGGAAGTCGCCGCCCTTGACCGTATCGTAGAAGAGGCGAAAAACGCTGTCGCCGTCGTTCTGGTAGTTCTTCGCGGCGTTGATGCCGCCCTGCGCCGCGATCGAATGCGCCCGCCGGGGAGAGTCCTGGTAGCAGAACGAAAGAACGTTGTAGCCGAGTTCGCCCATCGAGGCCGCGGCTGAAGCCCCAGCCAGGCCGGTCCCGACGACGATG
>CAZBTT010000150.1:0-8902 GCA_964494295.1 uncultured Acidobacteriota bacterium | reverse complement strand
CGGCGGGTGGACCCGGGGGGGCAACCTGGAGGCGGGCGGGGGGGGCGATTTCGGAGGGCCGTAGGGGGGGGGCGGTTGGGCCGCGTTGGCCATGGATGGCGGCGGCGAAGGCCCCGCGGAGGCCGTTTTCGAGGAGTAGGACGGTGTGCTTCCGCTTGTTCGCCGGATTAACCAGCTTCATCTCGAACTTGTGCGACTCCCATTTTTTGTCGATGGGACCGGACGGCGACTTCGAGTCGAGATTCATGACTAGCGGACCAGGCCGAAGTAGACGGAGAGGGGGAACGAGAGATTGCCGACCGTGACCACCGCGGCATACGCGGTTCCGATCATGGACCGCAGGCCGTTGTACCTGGGGTGCGAGAGACCCACGGTCTGCAGCATGCTCGTGATCCCGTGGAAGAGGTGCATCGAGAGGGCGACCATCGCCAGCACGTAGGCGAACGCGACAACGGGATTCTGGAATCCCACCACCACGTTGTGGTACACGTCCCCGCGGATGAAGTTCGAATGAACCGAGCCCACGGTGAAGTGGAGCAGGTGGTAGATGATGAAGAGGAGCAGAATGGGGCCGCCGAACAGCATGGTCCGTGACGCGTAGGTCGAGGCCTCGCGATGCGTCTTCTGATAGCCCACCGGCCGGGCCGCCCGGTTGATCATGGTCAGGCTGAAAGCCGCCCACATGTGCAGCAAGACGCTGCCGAGGAGAACCGCGCGCGCCGCCCAGACCACCGCCGGCTTCGACTGGAGCAACTCGCCGTAAGCGTTGAGCGCCTCGGGGCCCAGATACAGAAGCAGGTTCCCGGTCATGTGCACCAGCACGAAGCCCGAAAGGATGACGCCGGTGAGCGCCATGACGACCTTCTTCGCAATGGTGGAAGCCAGAAGGCCGGTGGGACTCACGGTTTTCGAGATGGCGGTCATCTTTTCTGAGGAGGCAGTCGGTCGGTGCGGGCGGGTTGCGGGAGAGGGGAGGAAAAGAGGGGCGAAGGCGCGAGCGAGCGTCGGTATTCTACCGAAGCTGCGTCAAACCACGGTCCCTTCGGGCACGATAGTGTCCTTCGGGACGATGATGATCCCGTCGCGAATGTGCCAGCACGGCCCGTCCGCGTGTTCGGCCTTGGCCTCGTTGACGAGACGCACGTTTCTGCCCACCCTCGCGTTCTTGTCGATGATCGCGTTCTCGATCACGGAGTTGTCTCCGATCCCGATCGCCGGTTTGCCGCTCGCCGGATCAGGCGTCGTCTTCTCGTAGAAGTCCGCGCCGAGGATGAGACTGTTCCGGATGACGCAGCCGCGGCCGACCCGGCTTCTTATGCCGATGAGCGAACGCTCGATCTCCGCGTCGACAATGATCGAGCCTTCCGAGACCAGGGCATTGGTCATGCGCGCGCCCTCGATCTTGGTGGCCGCGAGGGCCCGGGCGTGGGTGTGCACCGGGGTCTTGACGTCGTAGAAATCGAAGCGGGGCACGGGCTGGCACAGGCCCAGATTCGCCTCGTAGTACGAGCGGATCGTCCCCACGTCCTCCCAGTAGCCGGTGTGGACGTGCGACTGGACCTTCAGGTTCCCGATGGATCCCGGAATGATGTGTTTGCCGAAGTCCATCGACGCGTCGAGGGCGAGCGTTTGCTCGAGCGCGGCGCGTTTGAAGATGTAGATCCCCATCGACGCCATGAATCCTTCGCCGCCCCCGGGAAGCTCCGACCGAAGGCCCTCGACCTCATCCGGGTGAGGCTTCTCGTGGAAGTGCACGATGCGGCCGCTGCTATCGACCTTCAAGATTCCGAAGCCGGGGGCGTCCTTCGCATCGACCGGGGTCACACCGACCGTGATGTCGGCGTCCGCGGCCAGATGCGTCTCGCGCATCTTCCGGTAGTCCATCTGGTAGAGCTGGTCGCCGGAGAGGATCAGCACATCATCGAAGTCATGGTGGCGGATGTGGCGGTTCGCGCGCCGGACCGCGTCGGCGGTGCCGAGGAACCACTCCTGCTCATCTTCCGTCTGTTCGGCCGCGATGACCGACACAAAGGCATCCGTGAAGGGATCGAACCGATAGGTCTGCGCGATGTGCTTGTTCAGGCTCTCCGATAGGTACTGCGTCAACACGATGATCCGTCGGAGATGCGAATTGAGGCAGTTTGAAATGGGGATATCGATCAGCCGGTACTTGCCGCCGATCGGCACCGCGGGCTTCGACCGGTGCGCGGTCAACGGAAAAAGACGTGTGCCGCGTCCGCCGCCCAGGATGACGGCCAGGACTTCCTTCATGGTCGCTTCCTTGCATGGATGAGGGCCCGGACTTCGTCGTTTCTCGGGTTCATGAAGTCGAGCCGGATCCGGTTGTCGTCGGTGAGGGTGATCTTCGCGGGGAACGAGGAGCCTGTAAGCATGTAGCCCTCGGGCAGGATGACCGCGTTCTGAGGTCGTCCGAAGGAGCGATCCCACACCAGCAGATCGCCGTCCAATCGGTACCGCGCAGGATCGGTGTAGGTCTCGCGGATGCGGATGCGTGTGGTCTTTCCCGCGGCCACCGCGGGAAACCGAACCACCGCGGCTTCGCTTTCGGGTTTGACCGGCTCGCCGATGTCGACCTTTGCCCGCGTGATCGCCTCGCCCCGCAGGGTTTCCACCAGGAGCGACTCACCGGTGTCGAGGTTCACCGCACTCGGGTTGGACACCTTGCTCCCCGCGCGAACCACGTTCACGTAAGTCGAGCGGCCGACGTCGCGGATGGTCACGTCGTGGTACAGCTCGAACGAATGGGACTCGGGCGGCTTGAGGAAGTAGACGATCTCGCGATCCTGACGGGCGCGTTCGGAGAAGGCCGGATCCTGCGGCGTGCCGACTCGCGAGGGAGCCGCGGTTTGCGTGGTCGCCTGGGCCACCGCCTGGACGAGAACCAGACCGATCCAGGGGAGCGGGCTCATCGGATCTTCCTCGCCTTGACCACGTAGGAAACCGCGTCCGGCCCGATGTTCATGAAGCTCAGGCGGATGCGCGATGCCGCGGGGGGCCGGCACCGGGGCGCGGGTTCGGTGACAACCTGGGGGGGGGAGTTGCAGGCGACCACCTCGTACCCGGGCGGCAACCAGACGGAGTTCCGCTTGATCCCGAGCGACCGCGAGAAGACCAGAAGGCCCGATTTCTCCTCGACGAAGTAGCTCTTCTCATCTTTGTAGGTCTTGTCGATGAGCAGCCGGATCTCGCCCTCTTTCGGCACGGGACGGGGGAGTTCGATCTGGATGTAGCGGGTGTCAGGGTCGGCGTTGCTGTAGCCGCTTGCCTTCGCCTCGACGCCTGAAACCTCGACGAACCTGAGGGGCCGGCCATTCGCGGGGTCGGTGACGCTTTCGTTGCTGGCGGCGCTGCCCTTGCGGATCGCGTTCCAGAAGTGTTTCGCCCCGGGCGTGGTGGCGGTCACTTCATAGAGGATGCGGAAACTTGCGGACGTCGGATCGAGGAGTTCGTAGCGGGTGTAGTCGTCGGCCTGGGTTTGACGGGCGGCCGCCGCTTCGTTGCTCCCGGGGCTTTCTTGCGGAGCCGCCGGGTCGGCGGAGGTTCCGGTCGCGGTCGCCGCGAGGCCACACAGCATGGCCAAAGGCATCGCGCTCCGCATCAAGGTCATTCCGGAATCTCCTCGTCGGCGAGTATATGCCGCGACCCACGACGCCCTCGGCGATGCGCGGCGAGTCCCCGGGAGCGCCCGTCAGCAGGGGCCGAGACCGTTCGCGGCGTCCTTCAGAACCTGTTCGAGGTCGGGTCTTCGGGTCTTCAGCCCGGGCCTGATTTCCGCGACGATCCGCTCTGCCCGGCGATAGCTGCGGCACGCCTCTCCATGACGCTTCAGTCCTCGATGCGCCAGCGACATCTCACCGAGGTTGTAGGCGAGGGCCGCCTTGTCCTCCGTCGCCGTCGCGCCCTCGAGTTGAGAGTTGGCTTCAAAGAGAACGGCCAGAGCCTCGCGGTTCTGCCCGAGCGCGTTGTGGACGGCCCCCATTCTCGACAGCACGGAGTTGAGCCCGCGGCGGGCCTGCGCGTTAGCGGGATCTTCCTT
Source organism: uncultured Acidobacteriota bacterium (assembly GCA_964494295.1). GTDB lineage: Bacteria > Acidobacteriota > Vicinamibacteria > Fen-336 > JAGNNV01 > JAGNNV01. Next base: position 4,845 of record CAZBTT010000150.1, on the reverse strand, counting down.
CCCGAGTTGTCGACGGATCCCGAGCGCGCGGTCCAGGTGGGCGAGGGCGCCCTTGAAGTTCCGGGCCTTCCGTTGAACGGCGCTCAGTTCGACATGGGACACGGAAAGGTCGAACCGCGTCTGGACGCTGGTCGGGTCGCTTTCCGCGAGCTTCTCGTCCATGACGAGGGCCCTTTCGTAGTGCGTTTCCGCCTCGGAGAGCCGGTTCTGCACGAGCAGAATCGCCCCGAGGCGCTTGTTGATGAGGCTCACGTCACGCCGTGCCGTGCGCCCGTCCGGATCCTGCCGGAGCCTCGTTTCGAATATCTCCCCCGCCTGCCGGTAGACGCGTTCCCCACCCTCGAGGTCTCCGGACTGAACACGCACGAAGCCCTCGGCGAAGAGCGCCTCGCCCTGTCGCGCCGTGTATTCGCGAACCTCCGGAGCGGCCCGCACGAGCGCCATGGATATCTGGACGGCGCGCCGGGCATGATCGATGCCCTCGCCTCCGTGAACCGCGTAGGCCATGTCGATGTGGCTCAGGGCCAGCGCGTCCTGGACCTTCCGGTCCTCGGGAGCCTGAGCGGCGAGCGTCTCGCGCAAGGCGAGGGCCTTTCGCAAGGCCACGAGCGCGGCGTCCGGCCGTCCCAGATTCGCGGTTCCCGCGTCCCCCAGAACACTCGCCAAACGGCTGAACGCCTCGGCGAGTTCCGCCTGTAATTGGGGCTCTTGAGGCGCGTCGGCGGCGAGGACATCGAGCCACTCCGAAGCGCGCTGCATGAGCACCCCGCGTGCCTTGGTGGCTCCAGGGACGCGCACGATCTCGTCGTGGAGTTCGAAAACCATGCTGTTGGCGATCTTCCGTGCGTCCGAGAATCGCCGTTCCGACAAAGCGCGCTCGGTCCGGGCCACGCGCGCCTGCCACAACGCGACCGCAGAGGCTGCGCTCAGCGCGACGCCCGCGAGAGCGGCGCCGATCACCATCGCCTTGTGGCGCTTCACGAACCGGGAGGCGCGGTAGCGACGAGTGTCGGGCCGGGCCAGAATCGGGAAGTTGTCGAGGTGCCGGCGCAGGTCATCCGCGAGCGCTGCGGCGGAGACGTACCGGCGGTCCGGCTCCTTTCTCATCGCCATCGCGACGATGCTGTCGAGGTCCGTGGATAGCCCCGGTTTCAGGCGGCTGGGGGCCACAGGGTGCGTCTCGAGCAGCGTCTTTTGAATCTCGAGCGGCGACGTGGACGTGATCTGGTACGGCCGCGCCCCGGTGAGGAGTTCGAACAGGACCACGCCCAGCGAGTAGATGTCGGTGGCGGTGGTGATGGGCTGACCGCTGGCCTGTTCCGGGCTCGCGTAGGCCGGCGTCATCGGATGAACCCCGGTCAAAGTCTGGCCGGAAGCGCTTTCCGCCGGATCGAGCAGCTTCGCGACGCCAAAGTCCAGCAGTTTCGGCACACCCTCGCGGGTCACGAGTATGTTCCCCGGCTTGAGGTCCCGGTGAATGATCAGATGCCGGTGGGCATGATGGATCGCCTCGCAGACCTTCTCGAACAGGCGCAGCCGGGCTCCGGTTTGAAGATCTTGTCTATCGCAGAACTTCGTGACGGGCTCGCCGTCGACGTACTCCATGACGAGGTAGGGCGATCCGCCCGGCGTGGTCCCGCCGTCGAGGAGCTTCGCGATGTTGGGATGGTCGAGGCTCGCGAGGATCTGCCGCTCCCGGTTGAAGCGGACCCGAAGGCTCTCACCAAGACCGCCTCGCACGATCTTGATGGCCACGGACATCTTGAATTCATCGGTTCGCTCGGCAAGGTAGACGAGGCCCATGCCGCCCCGGCCGATCTGACGGATCAGCCGGTACGGCCCGATCTGCTGGCCTTCGACCGGGTCATCCTCGCCCGGCGCCTCCGCGAAGGCGTGCCTGAGGAAGGGCTCCGCGGAGGTCTGAGCCGCCGCATCTGCGCGCAGGAGGGACTCGACTTCGGATGCGAGGGGCGCATCGTCGCCGGCCAATGCGCGCAGGCGCTCGGACCGTTCGTTCTCCTCGGCCTCGACCACGCGCGCGAAGATCTCGTTGACCCGTCGCCACCGATCCGGGTCGACGGTCAAGGGGAACTCATCTCGTGATGAAGCCAGGCGCGCGACATCCGCCACTCTCGCTCGAGGGTGGGTTTTGATTTGCCGAGAACCGAGGCGGCTTCCTCCATCGTGAGCCCGCCGAACATCCGCAACTCGACGAGTTCCGCCTTGAGCGGATCGAACGCCGCGAGTTTCTTGAGGGCCTCGTCGACGGCAAGAACTTCGATCGTTCGATCCTCGGAGACCGCGTGGGACGGATCGAGAGTGATGCGGGTTGCCCCCCCGCCGCGTTTCTCTGCACGCCGCGCCTGGGCGTGGTTCACGAGGATCCGGCGCATCATCTGTGCCGCGAGCCCGAAGAACCGCGGTCGATCCTCCCAGTTCACCAGGCGCTGATCGGCCAGACGCATGTAGGCCTCGTTGACGAGCGCGGTCGGCTGAAGCGTGTGGTCCTTTCGTTCCCGGCGCAGGAATGACGCGGCAAGGCGACGGAGTTCATCGTAGACCTGTGGCATCAACAGGTCGAGAGCCTTCCGTCCGCTCGCCCGGTCTTCGGGAGAGGCGGTTTTCGACGTTGTCCTGTTATCAGCCATGAAATTTCCAGCCCAGGGCCGGCCCCGCACGCTTTTCTTGATGGCTTTTCGCGACGCTTGCTGCGTTCTAACACAGCAGGAGTTCTCCCTGCCAAGCCGTCTTGCCGTCCTGATGTTCCGGGATTTGGGGGAAGTACATGATCAGAGCGCGTCAGTTCGCCTTTTTCGCCGCCTTCGCGTTGCCGATCGTCGCCGGGCCTGGCGTCGCGCGGGCGCAGACTCCCGTGGGGACCGCATTCACCTACCAGGGGCAACTGACGAGCGCCGGCGCGCCCGCGAGCGGCCCCTTTGATTTCGAGTTCCGGCTGTTTGACGCCACATCGGGTGGCGCTCAGGTCGGTTCGACCGTGACGGTCGCGGACCTTGGGGTGAGCGCAGGGCTCTTCAGCACGAAACTCGATTTCGGTCCGGGGGCGTTTTCAGGGAACGCCCGGTTCCTGGAAGTCGGTGTGCGTCCGGGAGCGGACACCGGCGCCTACACGGTTCTGGCCGGACGTCAGGAACTGACCCCTGCCCCGAACAGCCTCTTCGCCTCGGCCGCGGGCACGGTGTCGGGCGTCATTTCGGTCGCGAATGGCGGTACGGGACTCAGCTCGGTGCTCGCGAACGGGGTTGTGTTCGGCCAGGGGACCGGCAACCTGGGAAGCGCGGTTGGCGCGGCGGGACAGGTGCTGACGGGCAGCGCCGGCGCGCCGTTGTGGACCGGATCGCCCACCCTCAGCGGCACATTGACCCTGCCCGCGACTTCCACGGCATCCGCGGGGAACATCTTCAAGGGCGGCCAGGCCTTCCTGCACAACTTCGGTTCGAACAACACGTTCGCAGGTCAGGGCGCCGGCAACTTCACGATGACTGGCTCCGGAAACTCGGTGAACGGGGCCTCTGCTCTCAAGACGAACACCAGCGGGAGTTTCAACACCGCGGTCGGCTTCAACTCGCTGACCAACAACACGACCGGTGGAAACAACACCGCGGTGGGTGGCTCCACGTTGCTCAACAACACCACCGGGAACTCCAACACGGCCCTCGGGCAATTGGCCCTCAACGCGAACACGACCGGGCTCAACAACACCGCGGCGGGCGCCAATGCGCTCCTCAAGAACACAACCGGCAATCACAACACGGCGGTCGGTTTCAACGCGCTCATGAACACGCTTACCGGGAGCACGAACACCGCAGTTGGAATGCAGGCGCTCTTTTCCAACACCAGCGGAACCGGCAACACCGCCACCGGAGGCTTCGCCCTGAACGCGAACACCACGGGCTTCAGCAACTCAGCGTTCGGCCGCGATGCCCTGAACCTGAACACGACCGGCAGCAGCAACACGGCCCTCGGCAACGTTGCACTGTCCGCGAACACAACGGGCGACCTCAATACCGCAACCGGGGCGAGCGCACTGGCGGTCAACACGACGGGCGCCAACAACAGCGCTCATGGCGGGCTCGCTCTCCAGAGCAATACCACCGGAGTCGACAACACCGCCCAGGGCAGGAGCGCCCTGCAGAACAACGCGATCGGTTCGAGGAATACCGCCGTCGGTTCGAGTGCGCTTTCCGCCACTCAGGTCAGCGACAACACCGCCCTCGGCTATGCGGCGTTGCAGAACGCCACAACCGGAAGCTCCAATACCGCGGTCGGAGGGAACGCGCTCCAGACCAACACCACTGGCGGAGGGAACACCGCAATCGGTTTCAACGCCCTGACCGGCGACGCGCTTGGGAGCTTCAGCACCGCGCTTGGGTACGCCGCTCTTGCCGCCAATTCCGGCCTTTCCAACACCGCGGTTGGCGCGAACGCGCTCACCTCCAATACCGGAGGATCCTGGAATACCGCGACCGGTCTCAACTCCCTTCTCCTCAACAGCAGCGGCAGCCAGAACACTGCGACCGGCGAGGGGGCGCTTCAGAACAGCGCGTCCGGTCATGCCAACACCGCGAATGGCCGCGGCGCGCTGGTCGCCAACACCGGCGGCAGCAACAACACCGCGACCGGCGCCGGCGCACTCGGCGCCGTGACCACCGGTTCCGGCAATATCGGTCTCGGCTTTAACGGGGGGAACCTGCTCACCACCGGGAACAACAACATCGCCATCGGAAACGCTGGAGTGGCCGCGGAGTCGAGCACGATCAGGGTCGGGACCGCCGGCACGCACACCCGCGCGTTCGTCTCCGGTATCCGCGGCGTCACCACCGGCGT
>CAZBTT010000149.1:0-9674 GCA_964494295.1 uncultured Acidobacteriota bacterium | reverse complement strand
GGACGAGAACCGGAACCTCCCAGTAGGGGCGGCCCTGGATGAGGGTCTCGAAGCCACGGAATTCCGCGATGTGGAGCCGCGCCTGCCGCACTCGATTTTCGTGATCCATCAACAGGGTTACCTTGCCGTGGCCCTCGACCCGGCTCAGCGGCTCGATGACGACGCGCTTCAGCCTCTCGGGGTGGGCGGCGGTTTCGAGGGGGTTCATGTGGGGGTTCATGGCACGGACCGTTCAGTCGAAGTGAATCATCGCGCTCGGAAGGCTTGGATCCCGGCCGGCGAGAAGTTCGGTGAGGAATCGCCAGAACGCGTCCGCGGAAGGCGGACAACCGGGCAGGAAGTGGTCGATCTTCACGACATGATGCAGGGGCCGGACTTTGTTGAGCAGGAGAGGCAACTCCGGATCGTCGGGAATGTGCGCGTTCTCTGTGCCCTGGCCCCGGATGAAGCTCTCTTCCAGACATCGCTTCAAGGGGATGCCGTTGCGCATCGAAGGCACGCCCCCGGTGTTCGCGCACTCCCCGACCGCCACCAGCACCTTGCACATCCTGCGGAACTCGCGCAGGGTGTGAACGTTCTCCGCATTGCACACCCCGCCTTCGATCAGACCCACGTCCACGGGCCCGCTGATGCGTTTGATGTCGTTGATGGGGCTGCGATCGAACTCCACCAGTTCCAGGAGATCGAGCAACCTCTCGTCGATGTCGAGAAGCGACATATGGCAGCCGAAGCAACCGGCGAGCGAACAGGTGGCGACCTTGACCTTACCCATGGCGCACCTCGCGGGTCCGGTATTCCCTCAGTTCCACTTCGCTGATGGGCTCGCGGTCGTAGGCCCGCTCCCCGATGGGGACCCCGAAAGCCGTCGCCTTGAGGGCCAACGCCCCGGTGGGGCAAAGCCTCACCGCCGCGTCGTCCCCGGACAGAGCGCTGTCCTTGAGCAGGCCGCTCGGCGAATTCACCACCAGCTCCGTGTCTTTGCCGCGGCCGTGCATGCCGAAGACACTCTTGCCGTCGAGGGCACGGCTGGCCCGGACGCAGATTTCGCAGCGGATGCAACGGTCCCGGTCCAGGACGACTTCTGGGTGCGTCATGTCTCGGCCCCGGACGGGGAACTGGTGAGGGAAGTGACTGTCCTGCATTCCCAGCAGATACCCGGTGGCCTGGAGCCTGCAGTGGCCGCTCTTCTCACACGAGGGGCAATAGTGATTTCCCTCCACGAAGAGCATCTGGGTAACCGCGAGGCGATTGGCCCGCAGATCCGGGGTGTCGCATTCGACCTTCTGTCCCGCCATCGCGGGCTGGGTGCAGGAGGCGAAGGGGCGCCCATTGATCCTGATCGTGCACAATCGACAGGAACTGTGGGGCTCGAGCTCCGGCCGCCAGCACAGATGGGGGATGTAGTGACCGGCGGACATGGCGGCGTCGAGGATGGTCTGGCCGTTCGTGAACGGGACCTCCCGATCATCCAGAAAGAAGGTCGGCATGGCTCAGGCCTCCTCGGAGAGGAGGTGGGCCTGGGCATCGGTTCGTCCGGTGAGCGCGCGCGCCTCCTCCAAAGCCCAGTCGAGGTCGAAGGCGGGTATGAACTCGGTGGTCTTCATCCGGCTCTCCCAGATGTCGGGGAATTTCGAAAGACTGTCGGTGATGGGGTTCGGCGCAGTTTGTCCGAGCCCGCAGTGAGACATGGTTTTCATGAGGCCCGCGATGTTCGTCATCTCCGAAAGATCGACCGGCGACCCGCAGCCACGTTCGAACTTCTTCACGTAGTTCGCGAGCAGGGTCGTGCCCACCCGGCAGGGCGTGCATAGTCCGCAACTCTCGTGCTGGAAGAAGAGGGCGAAGTTCTTGATCGCGGCGAAGAGGTCCCGGTCGGGGCCGAAGACAATCAGGGTGCCCACGGTGCTCAGATCCTCGAAGCAGGCGGCGCGATCGAAGTCGCTCCGGTTGACGAGGGTTCCGCTGGGGCCGCTCACCTGGATGCCCTGGGCCTCCTGTCCGTCGCAGTCGCGGAGGATCTCGCGGATCGTGACTCCCATGGGGTACTCGTAGATGCCGGGCCTTCCGCAATCGCCGGAGACGCAGAACAACTTGGTTCCCGTGGACGCTTCGGTTCCAATGCCCTTGAACCAGGCGCCTCCGCGGGCGCTGATGGCGGCGGCGCTGGCGAAGGTCTCCACGTTGTTCACCACGGTGGGCCGCTTGAAAAGGCCCTGCATCACGGGCATGGGCCAGCGCCGGCGCGGGATTCCCCGACGGCCCTCGATGCTCTTGATCATGGCGGTTTCCATGCCGCAGATGTAAGCCCCGGCGCCGAACTGAAGCTCGACGTCGAAATCGAGCGCGCTGCCCAGGATGTTCTTTCCCAGGAGGCCGAGTTCGCGTCGGCGTTTGAGGACCCCTTCGAGGTGATCCCTGAGGTACCAGTACTCCTGCCGCACGTACATCACCCCTTTGCGCGACCCGACGACATGTCCGCAGATGGTCATTCCTTCGATCACCATGTCCGCGCAATCGGTCAGGAGAACCCGATCCTTGAATGTTCCCGGCTCACCTTCGTCGGCGTTGCAGACCACGTAACGATCGCCCTTGGCCGCGTCGCGCACCGATTCCCACTTGATGGCGGCCTTGAAACCGGCGCCGCCCCGGCCGCGGAGTTCCGAGGAGTACATTTCCTTCAAGGTCTCGGCCCCGCCGCGTTCGAGCTGGTGCCTTCGGGCGTCGTGAGGTGGGAGATCCTCGGCCCACGGCTCAAGGCTCTTTCCGCCCCGATCGAGGCTGGCCCGAAGACCCGCCCCGGGTTCGAACGCCCTGCGGAAGAACATGACGTCCGACCGGCGAATCCGGCTTTCCACCCGGAAGAACTCCTTCGGCCATTCTTCCAGCGGCGCCCGGCCGTTGATGAGTTCAGCGATCAGTTCGACGCGCTTGCGGTCCAGCCTTGTCACCGGGAGGTAGTTGACCAAAGCCGCGGGACCCTGGTCGCACATCCCTGTGCAGGAGGTGAAGCGCACGCTGACCCGACCGTCCTTGCGGGTCTCGCCAGGTTTCACCCCGAGCCTCTCGCAAAGCAGGGCAGCCAGATCCCGGCTTCCCGACATCTGATCGGTGATGTTGTCGCTCAGATGGACGACGTAGTCGCCCTGAAATGTCGGGGAGAGGAAGGAGTAGAAACCGACGAGGCCCTCAATGCGGAGTTGCGACAGGCCCAGGGCGTCGGCGAGCACCGGGAGCGCTGCCCTGGGGACACAGTGGAAGGCGCGCTGCAGGTCGAGCAGAATCTGCAACAGCGACTGCGGATTACGTCCGTGCCGATCCAGGGTCTGTTCGAGAACCTCAGGGAGGGCCGGCCCAACGAGTTGGTTCATACTCAACCTCCTCACGGCAACGGATCTGGGCGGGTCCGTCACAATCATCGTAGCACTCGAGTCAAGGTCGTGTTCCTCAGGGCGACGGGGGATTTGCGAGGCTGGCCGCGACCAGTTGACCGAGCGCGATGCCCCCGTCGTTGGGGGGCACACGTTGGTGCCAGTAGGGAGCGAAGCCGCCTTCCCGCAGCCTGTCGATCGTCCTCTCGGCGAGAAGGCAGTTCTGAAAACAGCCCCCGGTGAGGCACACCCGCGTGATGCCCTCGCGTTTCGCCACGGCGACGATCATCTCCGTCAGTGTGTTGTGGAAGCGCCGCGCGATGTGGCCGGCCGGCACGTGCGAGCCCAGATCGGTCTCGATCGCTTCAATCATCGGCGCCCAGTCCAACAGTTCGTTCGCGAGTACGAGCTTGTAGGACGCTTCGTCATCGACGTCCATCGCCGCGAACTCCAGGTCCATGGCGGCCTGTCCCTCGAACCCGGACTTACGCCGAAGTCCCGTCAAGGCGGCCACACCATCGAAGAGGCGTCCCGCGCTCGAGGTGCGGGCCACGCCCGTACCCGTCGCGAGCATGCTTCGCAACACCGCCTGCTCCTGCGCCGGAAAGCCAAGACGGTCTGACAGACCGTCCGACTCGAACACCGCGTCTCCTTTCATCTCGTAGAGAAGACCGAGCGCGCTGCGCCGAGGCTCGCGTGCCGCCGAGTCTCCGCCCGCGAGCGGGAAGGTCCGCAGGTGCGCCACGCGTCTCCAGGCGCCGCCCTGAACCCGCAGGAACTCGCCGCCCCAGATGGTTCCGTCGACGCCGAGGCCCGCTCCGTCCCAGCTCACCCCGAGGACCTCACCGCGCAGGTCATTGTCCGCCATGCACGCCAGCACGTGAGCCAGATGATGGGGGACGCCAAGATGACGGCCGGGCAGCGCTGCCGCGAACTGCGTGGAGGCGTAGTCGGGATGGAGGTCGTGGGCGATCGTAGTGGCCACAAAGTCGTAGAGCCCGGGCAGACCGTGGACCACCTCGTGAAAACCGGCGAGTGCCTCGGGGGTGTCGAGGTCGCCCAGGTGGTGGGAGAGCATCAACTGACCGGCCACGGAGAAGCCGATGGTGTTCTTCAGATGCGCGCCCACCGCGAGGATCGACTCGCGCGTGTCCGACTGGGCGAGGGGCAGCGGGGCATAGCCCCGGGCCCGTCTTAGAAGCATGGGCTGTCCGGAAACCATGCGCACGATCGAATCGTCCGCGTATCTCGCGATGGATCGGTCGTGAACGAGGAAGAGGTCAGCCATTCCGGCGAGCCGGTCGAGAGCCTCGCGCTCGTCCGTAACGATCGGCTCATCCGCGCGATTCCCGCTCGTCGCCACCACGGCGGCGCCCAAGGCGCGCATCAGCAGATGGTGCAGAGGCGCGTAGGGCAGGAGCACGCCGAGGTAGGGGTTTCCGGGTGCGATCGCTCGTGCCAGCATGTCGCCGCGTCGACGCAGTAGAACGATGGGCGCCTCGGGAGAGGTGAGGAGTCGTTCCTCGTCCGAGCTGAGGAGACAAGCCGCGTGGACCGCAAGGAGGTTGGGGAACATCACCGCGAAAGGTTTCTCTTCGCGATGCTTCCGCCGCCGCAATTCAAGGACCGCGGCCTCGCTCCGCGCATCGCACATCAGGTGAAAGCCCCCGATGCCCTTCACCGCGACGATCCGGCCAGCGCGGATGGCCGCAACCGCCGCGTCCAACACGTGGGAACCCGTCGCCATGACGACACCTGAGGGATCCCAGAGCGAGAGTTGCGGCCCGCAATCGGGGCAGGCGTTGGGCTGGGCGTGAAACCTCCGGTTGCGCGGGTCCTCATACTCGGACCGGCAGGGGGCGCACATGACGAAGCGCGCCATGGTGGTGCGCTCTCGGTCATACGGAATCGACGTGATGATGGAGAAACGGGGTCCGCACTGGGTGCAGTTGATGAAGGGATAGGCGAAGCGCCGGTCCAATGGATCGAAAAGCTCGCGAAGGCAATCGGCGCAGGTCGCGATGTCGGGCAGCAGGGGCGTGGTCCTTGGCCCTTGTTCCACGGTTTGCCGTATCTCGAAAGCGGCGTACCCCGTGGGATCGAGCCAGCGGGCCTCGAGCCCCTGGATGAGGCCGCGGGCCGGAGCCTGATCGAGCAACGCGGGGACGAAGGCGAGCGCCGCCGCACTCGTGCCCTCGACATCGATCTCCACACCGGTCGAGGAGTTCATCACAAAGCCTCGGAGGCCGAGGTCGGTGGCGACGCGGTAGACGGTCGGGCGGAACCCCACCCCCTGTACCGCGCCGCGAACGTAGACCCGAAGTCTCTTCTCGCCGATGACCGGCCTCCGATCAGCAAATCCGGGGCAGCTGTTCTCCGGACAACATGTCGACAATGCGGCGGGCTCCGATGCGCGTCCTGAGCACGAGGGAGCCGTGAGGTCCTGCAAGGACCCTTCCGATGATCGCGGCGTTCCGGCCCAGCGGATGGCGGCGCCACGCCTCGAGCACGGCCCGGGCATGGGACGGCGCCACGATGGCGAGGCACTTGCCCTCGTTGGCGACATAGAGGGGATCGAAGCCAAGCAGTTCGCAGGCCCCTCGCACCGCCTCGTTGATGGGGATGGAGCGTTCCTCCAGCTCAATCGACAGGCCCGCCGCCATCGCGATCTCGTTGAGCGCGCTCGCCACTCCGCCCCGCGTGGGATCGCGCAGCACATGGAGGTGGGGGCCGGCCACGTCGATGGCCGCGGCCACGAGTTCGTGCAGCGAAGCGGAGTCGCTCACCATCTCGGTTTCAAACTCCAGACCCTGTCGCACCGACATGACGGCGATTCCGTGAACCGCGATCTCTCCGTTGACCAGCACCAGATCATCCGGGGCCGCTCGCGTCGGCGCGATCTCGATCCCCTCCGGCACGATGCCGATGCCCGCGGTGTTGATGAAGATGCGGTCGGCCTTTCCTGAATCGACCACCTTGGTGTCGCCGGTAACCACACAGACGCCGGCCGCGGCCGCGGCCTGACCCATGGACATCGCGATCCGGCGAAGGTCCGCGAGAGGGAACCCCTCTTCGAGGATGAAGCCGGCCGAGAGATGCAGCGGTCGCGCGCCGCACATGGCGAGATCGTTCACCGTGCCGTGCACCGCGAGCGAACCGATATCGCCGCCGGGGAAGAAGACGGGGTCGATGACGTAGGAGTCGGTGCTGAAGGCGATCCGCCCGGGAGGGAGATCGAGCAGGGCGCCGTCGTGAAGGACCTCCAGAGCGTCGTTGCGCAGGGCGGGCACGAAAACGGTGTCGATCAGGTTCCGGGTCAGGCGACCGCCTGCACCGTGGGCCATCTGCACTGTATCGGCCGACTGGATCGGCACGGGGCACGACCACTGCGAAGGGTCCGGATGCCGGGGCGCGTTCATGCCGGCCTCCGGTAGGCATCGTAGGCCGCGCAAGCGCCCTCGGCCGACACCATGGGGGCGCCGAGCGGATGATCGGGTGTGCACCCGGTTCCAAAGGCCACGCACTCGAAGGGACGCTTCTGGCCGAGGAGGATCTCGCCCGCGATACATACCTTCGGCTCCTCGGTATGGATATGGGCGCAGTCGAATCGACGCGCGGCATCGAGAGACGCGAATTCCTCACGCAGCTTCAAGCCGCTTCTCGGAATCACGCCAATTCCGCGCCAGGCGCGATCGCACGTCTCGAACACGCGGCGCACCAGGGCCCGCGCGTGCGCGTTGCCTTCGCGGCTGACCGAACGCTTGTAGGCGTTTTCGACCGTGGCCGTCCCGTTCTCAAGCGCTCTCACGCAGGCGAGTATCCCGGCCATGAGGTCCACCGGCTCGAAGCCGGTGACCACGATGGGGACGCCGTGTTTGCCGGCCAGCGGCACGTAGTCCTCGAGACCCTCGACCGCGCAGACGTGGCCGGCGGCGAGGATGCCCTGGATCCGGCAGTTGGGAGCGCTGAGTATGGCGTCGATGGCGGGCGGAACCAGGACATGCGAACACAAGACGGTGAAGTTTGCGAGAGCCAGCTCATGGGCGCGCCACACCGCCATGGCGTTTCCCGGGGCGGTGGTTTCGAAACCGACGGCGAAGAAGACGACCTGGCGCGCGGGATTGGCCTCAGCCAGGCTCACCGCGTCGAGCGGGCTGTAGACGATGCGTACGTCGCCACCTTCGGACTTCACCTGCAGCAGGCTCTTCGTGGAACCCGGCACACGCAACATGTCGCCGAAGGACGCGAAGATGACTCCGGGCCGCGCCGCGATCTCGATGGCCTGATCGATCATCTCGAGCGGCGTGACGCACACCGGACAACCCGGGCCATGGACGAGGGTCAGGCTGTTCGGCAGAAGCTGGTCAAGGCCGAATTTGAGGATGGCATGGGTCTGACCCCCGCAGATTTCCATCAGGGTCCACGGCCGCGTCTGCGTCGATGCGAGGGTCGCCGCGGTCCGCTGCACGGCATCGCCATCGCGGTATTCATCAACGAAGCGCATCGAGCTCTCCCATCTGCCGGAGCAGCTCGAAAGTGAGGGCGGCTTCCCCCTCGTCCACCTGACTGATCGCGAAGCCTGCATGCACGATCACGTACTCGCCGACTTTGATATCGGGGAGGAAGGTGAGGCAGACCTCCTTCTGGATGCCGCCAAACTCAACGCGCCCCATCGGTATGTCGATGCCCTGGCGGGTTATCTCCAGGACCTTTCCGGGAACCCCAAGGCACATGGCGTGACTCCCTCCTACTCGTGGACTTTCGATGCGTGTTGGAGCCAGGAGAGCCAGGCCGGCATCCCGACGCCGGTCCTCGCCGACAGTTCGAAGATCGGGGCTTTCGGGTTCAGGCCGGTGATGACGCGCCTGGCCTCCTTGAGGTCGAAGTCGCCGAGGTTCAGGTCGGTCTTCGAGATGATGACCGCCGTGGCGCTGCTGAAGGCCAGCGGGTACTTGGCCGGTTTGTCGTGCCCTTCGGCCAAGCTCAGGATGGTCACACGTTCATGTTCGCCGAGAGCAAACTCCGTCGGGCAGATGAGATTGCCCACGTTCTCGATAAAGAGCAGGCCGGAACGCGGGGGCTCCAGGCGATAAAGGGCCCGCTGGACCTGGTGCGCATCGAGGTGGCAGGAACGGCCGGTTTCGATCTGAAACACCGGGACGCCGGTGCGGGCGATGCGCTGAGCGTCGAGATCGGTCGCCTGATCCCCCTCGATCACCGCGCAGGGGATCCGCGCCGTGCGCAGGGCCGCGAGGGTTGTTTCGAGGAGAGTGGTTTTCCCGGCCCCCGGCGAACTGATCAGGTTGAAGCAGCGGATGCTTCGTTCGTCGAAGAAGGACCGGTTCTGGGCGGCGAAGGTCTCGTTCTCGGCCAGGAGGGCCGCCCCGACCTCGAGTATCCGCGAGACGCGGGTCGGCGGACCCTGCCCGCAGCCGCAGGTCCCGCACATGGCTACTCGACCTCCACTGCTCGAAGCGTCATTTCCCGGCCGCCCTTGATGCCAAGCGGCCATGCGCCGCAATCGGGACACGGGTCCATGAAGTCCCGGACCTGGCACGTGGTCAGGCAACCGGGGCACCGGCCGGTGGCGGACACGATCTCGACGTTGAGGCCGGCCCCGTCGCACATCGTTCCCCGGGCCACTGCCGGAAAGCAGAACATCAGGGAGTCCATCTCCACACCGCTCAGGGCGCCGAGAACGACGTCCAGGTTCACCACGCGAGTGGCGTGATGCGACATTGCCTGCTCGATGGCGGCCTTTACGAGAGAACAGGCGATGGAGAGCTCATGCATGGTGGCCCTGACACAGGTTTAGGACCCTTGGTGCGAGGCGTCAATGGTCCCAATGCACCATGAGACAAGGACGCTCTAGCGAAACCCGCGGGCGTAACATCGTTGTGGACGACCATGGCCGACCTCCGCCCCTATCCGTTCGCGGCCCTCATTCGACGCGCGCTTCGCGAACTTGAAGAGCGGAACTAGGTTTACGACCTGCCGATCGACAAGGGCTTTTACGGCAGCGCGGATCGCGATCTATCCATCTCGTTTCACCGTCACCGGCCCTCGTCGCCCCTCGGGCCCGCGGCCGGGCCGCAGACCCAGATGGCCCAGAACATCGTGCTCTCGTGGCTCGCGGGCTGCCGGGTCATGGAATTGAAGACCGTCCAGATCAAGGACGACCTGCAGATTCCGCGGCCGTGCATCGACATGCAGACGGTGGGCTACAACGTCGAGTGGAGTCAGGAACTCCGCCTCGACGAGAGTCTCGACGAATACGTGAAAGGCGCGATGCTCATCGAGATCCTG
>CAZBTT010000148.1:0-9708 GCA_964494295.1 uncultured Acidobacteriota bacterium | reverse complement strand
CTTCGCCACGGGCACGCCACGCTGGTTCGGGCCCAAGGTCGGGGGAGGCGGCTACAGCTCGCCTCACCTTGTGACCGTGAGCGGCGTGCCCCAGATCGTCCTCCTGCGGGGCGGAGGCGCTGTCGCGGTGGCGCCTGGGGACGGTGCGGTGCTTTGGGAGCATGCGTGGGAGGAAGGCGCCAGCATCGTTCAGCCCGGACTCGCCGAAAACGGCGACATCCTTCTCGCGGGTGCGGACGCTTCGGGAGGATCAGGCATCCGCCGCCTCGCGCTGTCTCAGGGCGCTTCGGGATGGACGGTCGAGACGCGGTGGACGACGCGCGGCCTGAAGCCCTACTTCAACGACTTCGTCGTGCACAAGGGTCACGCCTACGGCTTCGACGGCAGCATTCTCTCGAGCATCAGCCTCACGGACGGCAGGCGGACGTGGAAAGGCGGCCGCTACGGCGGCGGGCAGATGATGCTGCTCGCCGACCAGGACCTCCTGCTCGTCTCATCGGAGGAGGGGGACATTGCGCTCGTGTCCGCTACCCCGGGTGAGTTCCGCGAAGTCGCGCGTTTCAAGGCGCTCGAGGGGAAGACGTGGAATCACCCCGTGCTTGCGGGGGATGTTCTGCTGGTTCGAAACGCCGAGGAGATGGTCGCGTTTCGCCTGAGGCGAACTCTGGCGATTGCGCAGCGTTAGAACGTAGCTCTAATTCCCAACTGGATCTGGCGCGCGGAGGTTACCGTCGTCCGGATGCGGCCGAACGTGGTGAGGGGCGCTTCGTTGTCCGCCGATCCGGTGTACGCGAGAAGAGACGGAATACCGAAATTCGCGCGGTCGAAGACGTTGAAGGCCTCGACCCTGAACTCGAGTCGCCCCGTGTCCGAGAACGCCTTGAACGGGAAGAACCGAACAAGGGACAGATCGACGGTGCGAAGATCCGGGCCGGTGAAGGCGCCGCGCCCGGTGTTGCCGAAGGTACCCGCAGCCGGCAGCAGGAACGCGGTCGGATCAAACCACTGATCCGGGTTGCCGGTCACCGCACTCTCCGGCGTGCGGCCGGGAGCGAGCGAGGGTCGGTCGAGGCCGAGGCCCGGGCCGATCGAGGGAGACCAGCGAGAGCGTGACCGGTTGGTCGACACGAACGTGGTCAACGGGTTTCCGCTGCGGTAGCGGCCGATCATCGACGCCTGCCAGTTGTTCGCGAAGTTCCAGGTCCCGGTCAGAACGAGGTTGTGGGTGGCGTTGAAGTCGGCCGGGCCTTTGTTGGTCTCGAGGCCAAAGGGCTCGGGGAAGGCCGAGGTGGTGCCGTTTGTCGCGTCGGAGAAGAACGTCGACGCCTGGGTGGTGTCGATGGCGCGGGACAAAGTGTAGGAGGCCTGAAGCCGCAGGCTCTTCGTGGTGTGCCGAACATCGAAGATGCCGGCGTTGTACCAGGAGTCGCCGTCGCTCGTCTTCTGTTCGATGACGCCGTAGGCCGCGTTTGGCCGAGCCCCGGTCGGCGAATAGAAGACGGTGCCGTCCGGACGAAGTTCGGGTGTGGGCACGTTGACGTCGCCGCTGCGCAGGAGGTGCAGGCCGCGGGAACCCGCGTAGCCCATGGTCACCACCGTGTTGCCCCAGAGTTCCTTCTGGACATTCAGGTTGTAGACGTGAGCGCGCGGATTCTCGAGGTCCCACTGCACGGGCCGGATCGAGTTGGTGGCCGCACGGGCGAACGGCGGCTGAGGGAACGTCGGGTTCGCGATGATCGCGCGCGGGGTCACCGGGGGATTGGTGATGGTGACAATCAGGTTCTGCTGGTTGTTGACGTTGAAATAGTAGCCATAGCCACCGCGCACCGCGAGGGTTCCATCACCCTTCACATCCCACGCAAAGCTCATGCGGGGCGAGAGGTTCAGTTTCGGCGAGCTGCCGTAGGGCAGGCCCGTGGTGGGCGTCTGGTCCATGATCGTGACCATCGTCGAGTCGCGACCTTCGGCGTCTTTTGGAAGCGTCGACATCTCGTACCGCAGACCCGCGTGGACGGAGAAGCGGTCGGAGACCCGGAACTCGTCCTGCACGTAAGCGCCAAAGAGCGTGAACTTCCACAGCCGCTCGAGCGAAGCTTCGGGGGTGAGGCCGACGAAGCGGATCGGTGTGTTGCGCAGGAACCCTTCGAGGTTGCCGAAGGTGTAGATGCCGAGGCTGAACGTCGGATTGTAGAGGTCGCTCTTGTAGTGCTCGAGGAGGGCGCCCGCCTTGATGAGGTGCGATCCTCGGGACTGAACGAACGAATATTCGCCGCCGAGCACACGCTGTTTGATGACGAGGTCGCCCGATGTCTGCGGACCGAAACGTCCCTGAATGCCGCCGATGTCGATGCCACCCACCACCGGCCGGCCCGCGACGAAGGGCGGAAGCGGATTCGCGAGGTTCGCCTCGACGGTCTGGCCGATGCGCGTGTTGCTCATCGAAAGACGGAGGGTGTGAAGCGTCGAACCTGAAGCCACATGTCGCAGCTCTCCGGTCAGGAACTGATTCGTCGAGAGAAACGTCCGGGGAAACTGCGGGAAATCCGTGGGCAGGTACTGGTCGGCGGTGTCTCGGGTGTAGCGGATGAACATCTGGTCTTTGGCCGAGAGGTTGTGATCGACTCGGGCCTGGAGAAAGTCCTGATCTACCGTCTGATCGAAGGGAAACCGGTACTCGGCGAGACCGCCGCCAAGCGAAGGCCCGTTGGGCAGCGGGAACGCGTCGAGATAAGGCTTCACGGCCGGCGCCACGCCCACGTTGCGCAAAACGGACGGGTTGCCGGTAGTGGGCAGGAGACCCTGTCGCGCGTTTTCGTCGGGGACCACGGTGAAGACGTTTCGTCCGAGGTTTTCGCGCAGGCCCTCGTAGCCGAGGAAGAAGAACGTCTTCTCTTTCTTCAGAGGACCGCCAAAGGTCCCGCCGAACTGGTTGCGGACGAAATCGGGTTTGATCCCCTGATCGAAGTAGTTGGGCGCGTCGAGGGCGTCGTTGCGGTGATACTCGAAGACACTTCCCCGCCACTCGTTTCCGCCTGACTTTGTGGCCACGAGGATCTGGCCGCCGAAGTTGCGGCCGTACTCGGCCGAGTAGCTGTTCGTCTCGACCCGGAACTCGCGCACCGTCTCGGTGCCCAGCGTCGTGCCCGCGGCACTGCCCGCCGGGCCGTTGGTGAAGTCGTTCAGGAGAGTTCCATCGAGCAGATAGACGTTCGAACGCGGGTCGAGACCGTTGATCGATGCGCCCACTCCATGCGCCACCACCGAACCGCCGTCGCGATGATTGAACGCGATCACTCCCGGCTGCAGGAACGCGAGGTCGGTGTAGTTCCGGCCGTTAAGCGGCAGATCCTTGATCTCCTGCTCGCCCACCAGGAACGAAAGTTCTCCGGTTCCCGTCTGCACCTTCGAGCCCTCGGCGAGAACCGTGACCTCCTCACTTCGAGTGCCAGGCTCGAGGACGAGATTCACCACCGCTGAGATGCCGAGAACGACCGGTACATCGGGCTTCACCGCCGGTTTGAAACCATCGAGTGTGGCGCGAACTTCGAAACGGCCCAGGGGCAGACCGGGCATCACGAAGCGACCGTTGGCGCCGGAAACAACCTCACGAGTCAGGCCCGTGTCCTGATGTTTGGCGATGACCGCCACACCCGGGAGGGCGGCGCCCGAACTGTCACGGAGAACGCCCTCGATCGAACTGGATGTGGCCTGAGCGTGCGCCCAGGAGGAGCTCAGCAGGAGCAGAGCGAGGATGGCAAGACGTCTGGGGGTATTCATGTTTCTCTTTTGAATTGTGGATCGGCGGTGAGAGCCTGCAGGCTCTCGAAGATCAGATGCCTTTGGCCTTGATGTCGTAGACGAGGAGACGGTCCTGGTCGCGCAGGAAGAGCTGTCCGTTCGCGATCGCAGGATAGGGCCAGCTCAGCGGCGAACCGGCGGGAATCTCGAACGTGCCCTTTTCCTTGTAACCCGCGGGCGTGGCTTCGATCAGGACGACCACGCCGTTTTCGTAGCGGAAGATGAGGTGGGAGTCGGCGTACGCTATCGCGGCCGAGCCCTTGCCTTCGTTTCGGATATCACCGCCCCATACTTTGCGGCCGGTGGTCAGTTCAACGCAGATGGGAAGACCCATGCGATGTCCCTGGCCCGCGTAGATATGTCCGCCCACCAGCACCATCCCGCCGTGATGGTTCTGGAAGGTCTTGCCGTCGAGGAAGTACTGCTCGGTCGCGGAAACGCCGTCGCCGGCTTTCGCGAGCTTCACGAGCCCACTGCCCGTCTGGTAACCCGTCGCTGCGAAGACATAGTCGCCGGTCACGAGCGGCGTAGAGATGTTGGCGGTGTCGTTCGCGACCTTGTTGTAGTTCCACAGGAACTTCCCGTCGGAAGCGCGCACGCCGACCACACCCCGGCCCATCAGCTGAACGTACTGCTTCACGCCGGCCCCGTTCGAAACGACAACTGACGAGTAGCCCGCGCCGTCGCGGCCCAAAGCACCCATTTCGCCCGCCTTGGTTCGCCAGATCTCCTTGCCCGTGGCTTTCTCAAGGCAGACGAGCAGAGCGCTCGACGAGCCGGGAGTAACCACCAGACGGTCTCCATCGACCAGCGGCGACTCCGACCACTTCCAGCTGGACATGACGCTGCCGCCGAAATCGCCGGGCAGGCTCTTCTGCCAGCGCACCTTGCCGGTGGCGGCTTCGATGGCCATGAGAGCGCCCTCGGTGCCGATGGCATAAACAACCGCGCCGTCCGCGGTGGGAGTGCCCCTGGGGCCCGCGTAGCGGTCTTCCGTCCACGCGGGACCGATCTTCGTCTTCCAAAGAATGGCCTTGGTATCGAGCGACAGCGCGATGACGAACTGGTCGGCCCCGATGTCGCCCATGGTGAACAGGCGGCCGTTTTGAATGGACACGCTCGAATAGCCGCTGCCCAGGCCACTCGCCTGCCACGCGAGCTTCGGACCGCCCGCGGGCCACTGCTGAAGAAGACCCTTCTCCGCCGACTGGGCGTCCCGGTTGACGCCACGGAACTGAGGCCAGTCGGCGAGCGCCTGGGCGGTGGGGAGGAACGCGACGAGGAAGGCCAGCACAGGGGTGGCAAAAGGTTTCATTGGGGCTCCTAGGCGAAACACAAGATACGTCCGTCGGTCGCCGCAACCAGAAGCCGGTTCCCGGCCAGGGCCGGGGAAGTGGCGACAGGCGCACCTGTCTCGTACGAGAACACGCTCTGCCTGGTTTTGACGTCCACGCCGCGGATTCGGCCGTCGTGTGAGCCAAAAAACACACGGGAGCCCAGGATCACCGGAGAGGAGTCGATCTTCCCTTGAGTGTCGACCGTCCAGCGCAGTTCGCCGGTCTTGAGGTCGAGAACATGCAACGCTTTGTCCCGTGAACCCACGAAGACCAGCCCTTCGTAAATGGCCGCGGAGGAGTAGAAGGGAAACTGTTTCTTCGGCGTGTAACGCCAGACCACGGCTTTTTTCGCGAGGTCGATCGCGACCACGTCGTTGCTGAACGTGCCGAATACGGCCAGGCCATCGCTCATCGCCGGAGAAGCGGCCGTGTACCCGCCAAAACGGACATCGAGCTTCACCGCGCCCGTCGCCACGTCCAGACCTCGGAAGTGGCCGTCGCAGCCGGCGACGTGGGCAAGGCCGTTTTGAATCGCGCAGGTGGAGTGAATCTGCGCTTCGCTCTCGTGTTTCCAGCGTTGCGAACCGTCGGCAAGGTTCAAGGCATGAAGCGTTCCGTCGTAGGAACCCACCACCGCCACGCCTTCAGCCACCGCAACCGAGGCCTTGATCTCGGACTTCCCTTCAGTCGCTCGGGACCAGAGCTTCCGGCCATCGGTCGAGGCGAAGGCGTGGATGCTCCCTTCGAGATCGGGAACCACCACGAGCCCCGGCGCGAAGGTCGGAGCGCCTTCGAATCCCGCCTCGATCGTCGTCCGCCAGGCTTGTTTGCCGGAGCCGAAATCAAGCGCGATCAAGTCGCCATCCCGCGTCGCCACCGCCACGCGGTCGCCCATCACCACGGGCGAGGTGGGCTCGCTCTCGGCTTCGAAGCTCCAGAGAAGTTTTGGCGTAGCGGGAAGGGACGAGGCCCCGCCCACGCCGGTGAGAGCCGCATCCCCGCGGAAAATCGGCCATACCGCGTCAACCGACGCTGTCTGTGCTCGAAGCCGCCCGGGGAACCCAAGCAGGGCCGCGCCCGAGGCGCAGCTTGCGAGCCACTCTCGACGGGAAAGCGGACTTGTCATGAGATACGCCACGAAGGCAGCGTCACTTCGCGGCGGACTTGGCGCCTTCCTTGATGGCGAAGACGCGGTTACGAGCGAGGAGGTACAAGACGCCGTCCTTCGGATAAGGCGTGGCGTACACGGCCGAGCCCATGTTCATCTCGCCGAGCACCTTCTTGGTCTTGCCCACCGCGAGGACGGACACGTCCCCGTCTTCGTCGCCCAGATAGATCTTGCCGTCCGCCACCAGCGGCGAAGCCCAGACCGCGGCGAGCATGTCGTGCTTCCAGTACAAGGCGCCCGTCTTGGCGTCGAGGGCGTAGAGGAAGCCCGAGAGGTCGGCGGCGTAAACGATGCCCTCGTGGATCGCGACCGTGGAGATGGTGCGGTGGAATTCGTCTCCGCCCCGTCGCCAGACCACGGCCTTGTCGGTGATATCCCCGGTGAGGGAAGCGTCGATGACCCAGAAGTTGCCCACACCTTCACCGTGCTCGGGATCCTGACCGACGCCGATGTAGACCTTGTCGTCGTAGACGACGGGGGTGGCGATGATGTCGTTCTTGGTGCCGCTGCCGCCGAGGCGATACACCGCATCCTTCGGATTGGCGTTGAACTTCCAGATGAGTTTGCCGGTCTTGGGCTCGAAGCCGTAGACCCAACCGTCACCACCACCGAAGACAACCTGGGGCTGGCCCTTCACCACACCGTAGGCCGCGTTCGACCAGTTGCCATGAATGATCTTCGTCCCGGGCTCAGCACTCTCCCAGATGAGCTTCCCGGTCTTCGCGTCGATCGCGACGAAACTCGGAGCGAGCGGTGAGGGAATATTGACGTGACCCTCATCCACGCCATTGCCGGTGGTGGCGTAGATGACGCCGTCGACCACCAGAGGCGAACTGGCCGCGAGGTTATGCGGGAAGACATCGGCTTCGGCCATGAGGTCGTAGGACCAGATGACATCGCCATCGATCGGGCTCTTGCGCGGCTCGTCGGTCACGCCGTCGTTGCCATTGGCGAATCCGGCGACGTCGAGGGCTACGATGCGCGCCTGATTCGACGTGTAGTACAAACGATCCCCTTCGATGAAGGGCGTGGAGCAGACGCCCTGCTGCGGCCAGTCGTTCACGCGACCCGAGGACAGCTTGGGCGTCGCCATCTGCCAGACGAAGTTCCCGGTCTTGGCGTCGAAGGCCATGACCACGCCCTGGTCGCCCTTGATCTCGGGATTCCGGTTGCCTTCGTTGTTGGTGCCGATGTAGACCCGCCCCCCCGCGACCACAGGACCCGCGTAGCTCTGCGAGCCCGCGGGCTGCGTCCACAAGATGTTGGCGCCGGTATCCGCGTCCCACGTAGCGGGAAGGCCCTTCTCGGCGGAGACGGAGTTGCGGTTCGGGAACTCGCCGAACAGGGCGCGATCGGGCGACTGGGAGCCCACGGTCTTTGTGCCGTGGTGGCCAAAGGCGAGGGCGACGAGGGCGATGGGGAGAAGAACGCGGCGCATTTAGTTATGACCTCAGCGGTTCGAGATGACTTTGAGATTGTCCCACGCGATGTCGGCCGGGGAATCGCCGTAAAGCCCGGGTGCGCCCGCCTCGAGCACCACCGGATCGTCGTACTCAATGGTCCAGGCCGACGGCTCGGCTTCGCCACGTTTCCAGACCTTGGCGCGCACCATCGTGCTCGCCTTGCCCGGCTCCACTACGAGTTTCATTCGATACCAGACATCGCTTTCGACGGTGAACGGGACTTCCTTCGAGAAGGCCAGTTCGGAAGCCCAACTTCGGATCTGGAGTTTCTGGTGAACGCCCTGCATGTCGAGGGTGTAGCCGTTGTTGATGAGACCCACGTCGCCCATCCGGCGGCCCCTCTTCGTAGCGCGAACATCGGATTCCATCGTGTAGCCCTTCATCGTCGCCGGGCCGATGAAGACAGTTGCGCGGTTCAAACCCACCTGCACCGGTCCCTTGGCGAGGATCTTGCCCTCTGGGGAATCGCCGATGGCCAGACGTCCGGCGCCGATCCAGTGGCCCGGAACCTTCCCACCTTCGAAGTCCTCGCTCCATGGGAGGGCTCCGAAAACGCGGACCCTGGCGCCCGCCTCGAGCGTTCCCGCCTTCGCGACCACTTTCCCGGCTTGCAGGACCGGTGTGGCGGCAGCGGCAAAGACACCCTTCTCGTCGACCGTACCCGTGAGGCCGTTGAGTGAGAAGACCGCGGGGGGAGCCTTCACGCGGCGGCCCTGGGCATCGAACCCGCGGACTTCGAAGGCGATTTTCTCACCGGGCTTCACCATCAGCTCGGTCGGGAAGACCTGGATCGAGGTGGCGGGCTGATCGGAACTCGCGGTCGCTTCTTTCGGCCAGGGCATCAGGGTCGCGGGAGCGCCCGGGGCCGGACCCTTGTACGCGGCCTTCTTGTCGCCCAGGCAATAGAGGAAGTTCTCGGTGAGCAGATAGAGACGTCCGTAGGCGGGCGCCACGGACCCGAACACTTCGACATGGCGACCCTCAGGCATCTTCAGTTCGACATGGCTCAGCGTCTCGAATTTGTCAGGGTGGGGTTTGATGATGTGAACGTTGCCATTCACCTCGGTGGCGAAGATCTTCCCATCGGCCAGGGTCGGGGAACCACGACCGATGGTCCCGAGATTCATCTGGTAAAGACGCGCGCCGGTGGTGGCGTCGAGGGCGTGCAGATTTCCCGCGTTGTCGGTGACGTAGATCCGGTTCCCATCCAGAAGCGGGGCCGCGAAGGCAGCGGTGATGCCGTCGGAGTGCCATTTGCGGCCGGTGTTCGTGATGTCGCCCTTGAGCGAGCCGTCGATCGCGATGACCTGCCCCATGAAACCGCCCTCGAGCGGCTCGTCGCCCTGGTTGGCGTAGACAATCCCGTCGCGCACCGTCACCGAGGCGTTCAGGGAACGGGGAGAGAACTTGAAGTTCCACACAAGCTCACCGGTGCGGGCGCGGAGAGCGTAGATCCAGCCGTCGGCCCCGCCGCCGATCATGAGCCGCTCGCCGCCGATGTTGGCCACGATCGCATTCGCCTGATTGTTGAAGTCTTCGACGTTGGCGGTGGACGGCGACACGAACCACCGCATTTGCTATGATGGAGGGATTAGTTGACGATCGTCTGCGAGCCATCGCATGTTCCCGTACGACCAGTTCGGAGCGTCTCCACCGCAGAACCGCGATGTTGCGCTGCCGGAATGGGAGGGGCTGGTTTCATTGCGGCCGCGTTGCCAGACGGGCCGGCGGATTGGCGTCGGGTTCCTTGCTGTCGAACTTCATCTCGCCAGTCGGCCCCTTCACGGTGAGGCTCATCCGGTCGATCGACTGCTTCATCACCGCGGAGCCGTTCGACGCGACCTTCTCGACGGCCCAGGTCATGTCGATTTCTTGCGTCATTTTAGTGTCGATCTTCTGGCCGCCGGCATCGACGGCGCCGTCGATGTTCTGCGTCATGCGG
>CAZBTT010000147.1:0-9883 GCA_964494295.1 uncultured Acidobacteriota bacterium | reverse complement strand
CGTCCTTGGAGAAGAAGCCCGAGAAGAGCGGGAACCCCGCGATGGCGAAGCATCTGGATGAGGAGCAGGCCCACCCCGCCCGCGGCTGCATGTACGAGCGCGCTCTGCCCCGGCTGCATCGATGTCGCGTAGTGAGCGAGGCCATAGGCCGTGAGGCCCTGCGCCGGTAAGGCGGCCGCGGTGTCGAGCGCGAGGCCCGCGGGAACGGCGAAGAGCGAATGGGCGGGCGCGGCCGCGTACTCAGCGTAGGCGCCCGAGGACTCGAAGGACCAGAAGGCGACACGCGCGCCAAGCCACCCAGGTTCGACCCCCTGGCCCAGCGCTTCGACCACGCCACCGCCCTCGTTTCCCGGGATCCAGGGAAGCGGAGGAATCCGGTAGAGCCCGCGCCGCCGCTCGGTGTCCGAGAAATTGACCCCCGCAAACTCCATGCGAATGAGAACCTGCCCCGGCGCGGGTGACGGCGTTCCGGCTTCTCCAAGCTCAAGAACCTCAGGCTCCCCAAGACGATGAGCAACAATCGCGCGCACGGTCTCGAGAGGCTATGACCTTCCTCGTCGGAAGTCCAAAGCGCCTGTCACTCGAAGATAAGGGGCGCAACGAGGAGTTCAGGCAGCGCGTAACTGGTGCTGCGGCCCTTCTCCTTGCCTTGGGTCAGGACACCGCGTTCGACCAGGGCCTGGATGTCGCGCAGCGCCGTGTCCGAGGAGCACTTCGCGAGCTTGGCGTACTTCGACGTCGTCAGCTTTCCTTCGAAGCCGTCGAGAAGCCGGTTGAGGACCAGCGTCTGGCGCTCGTTGAGCGTCGTTCCTCTGACCGACTCCCAGAAGCGCGCTTTCGTCAGCACTTCCGAGAGCGTGACGGATGCGCCGTCGATGGCGCGGCCCAGGCAGCCGAGGAACCACTCCATCCAGGCGGTGACATCCAGCGAGCCCTTCTGCGCCGTCTCGAGCGCCTCGTAGTAGTCGTCGCGCTCCTGCCTGATCTGCGCCGACATGCTGCAAAAGCGTTGCTCGCTCTTCTCGGAGCGGGCGAGGTCCATATCCGTGATCGCGCGCGCGACTCGTCCGTTGCCGTCGTCGAACGGGTGGATGGTGACGAACAGAGATGGGCGAGTGCTGCGTGCAGGACTTCGTCCATGTCGGCTTTCCGGTTGAACCAGTCCAGAAACGCCGTCATTTCCTTCGGTATGCGGGCCGCGGGAACGGCTACGAAATGGACGCGCTCTTTTCCGATTGGGCTGGAATCGCCGCGCTCTTCAGTCCTGCTTGGGTGCGAAGGGGCTGCCGGGTTTCCACGCGGGCGCCGTGTCCGCGTTCGCCAGGGCCGTCACGAGCTTCGCGAAGAAGTCGTTGAACCTCGCGGCAGCCTCGGGGACCCAGGGCTGATCGAGATCGTCCTTCGGGGTGTGGTACCGGTCCTGGTACCAGCGACGGTAGGCGACTTCATCGCTCGTGCCCGGCTTGTACCCGAAGACGAAGCCGGTGGCGGGCACGCCGATCTCGAGGAACGGGAAGTTGTCGGAGCGCCGCACCAGGTTGCGCAGGGGCTCGGGGTCATTCTGGATGGTGATCCCCATGGCCGATGCGATCCCGCGGGCCGTGTCGCCGAGGGTGGAGTCGTCGACGGAGTGCATCGTGAGCGTGTGCAGAGGGAAGATGGGACGAAGCTGGTCGAGGTTGACGTTTGCGGCGAGCTGTTCGCGCGGGATCGTCAGGTGCTTCGTGTAGTAGCGAGATCCAAGCAGTCCCTTCTCCTCGCCCGTGAAGATCGTGAAGAGCAGGGGGCGCCGCAGCTTCGTGCCCGTTTCTCGCAGGCGCTCGGCGAAGTCGATCAGTGTGGCGACGTATGCGGCGTCATCGAACGCGCCGTTGTAGATGCCGTCTCCGTCCCACGGCGTCCCGAGCCCGTATCCGTCGATGTGCGCGGAGAGCACGATGTGCTGGCCCGCGAGTGCCGGGTCAGAGCCCGGCAGCACGCCGATGACGTTGTCGGATGTAAGCGTGGCCTCGTCGAACGCCATCGTGAGGGCGAGCGTTCCCTTGAGTTCGAATGACGGCACCGGTTTGCCCGCGGTGGCGAGGTCCAGCACTTCCCTGTAGGTGTGCCCCGAGCCTTCGAAGAGGGCCTCGGCGGATGCGGGGTTGAAGCGGAACGCCGGCACGCCTCGGGCGCGCGGCAGGTTGCCATCGGCGAGCGTCATTGCCACCGCGTTCTGCGCGGGCCAGCGCGAGGGCTCGGGGCCGAGGACGCTGTCGATGCCGAGCGAGGCAATGACACCTTTGGGGAGTTCGGGCGGTGCGGGAAGGCCGAGCAGCCGCGGCGCGTTGAGGCGTACGAGGATCGCGCCCTGCACGGGAAGGCCCGCCGCGTTGTCGGAGCCCGCAAAGACGAGCGGCCCCGAGAGCGACGGGGGAAGCCCGGTCGCGGTCGGTCCCGCGATGTCCTTGAGCCAGGCGATTGCCTGGTCACGGCCGCCGAGAGTGAGTTTGGCGGATGAACGATCGTGTGCCAAACGGAGGGATCGCAGCGGCACCGACTGGAAGAAGCCCTTCTCGCCCGCCGCCTTGACGCCGTTGCGTTCGAGATTCTTGACGACGTACTCCTGCGCGGCCCGATGCTCGGGGCTGCCGGTGTCGCGCCCGCGCATCGAGTCCTTCGAAAGCGCCACGATGTGCGACCACCAGCGCTTCGTGGCCGCGTTGGGCTCGACGGCCCGCGTGGTCTGCGCTCCCACGGCGAGCACGGTGATGGCAAGTACCAACGGGGCAACGCAGCGCTGACGCGTCCTTGGTGGATTCATGCAGCAAGTTTCTCTCAGTGCCGGCCTCTCGCGCAGCTCGCAGGGCCGAAACGGAAGCGGTCGCGCGTCTGGAGGGAGCAGGTATCGCCCAAGGCATGGATCTGATCCCGGGGCGCCTTCGACGCTTCGGCAGGCTCAGCGCTGGCCCTTCGGCAGGCTCAGCGCTGGCCCTTCGACAAGCTCAGGGCGGGCAGTCAGCGCGACATCATGGGCTCACTCACCTGCCTCGCGTCCGCCGTGGTGCGCCGGAAGCTTGGAATCAGCATCGGGACGCGGCGGCGATACTCGGCGTACTCCGGATGGGCGCGGATGAGATCGCGCTCCTCGAACTGAATCGCGACCAGGATGTACGCGCTGCAGCCGACAGCGAAGACCAGATGTCCGACGGTCAGGGTCGGGGTGGCCCAGAAGGTCAGGAGCCAGCCGACATAAAGAGGGTGGCGGACGATCTTGTAGAAGAGCGGTTCACGGAACCGCGCTTCGGTCGTGCGCTTGCCGCGGAGGTTCTGCCAGACCTGCTGCAGCCCGAACAGTTCGAAGTGGTTGATGAGGAACGTGCTGAGGAGCAGCACGAACCAACCGAACGCGAAGAGCCCCCACGCGACCGCACGCCCCAGGCCGGTCTGAACGTCCCATACGAGCGCCGGCATCGGCCGCCACTGCCAGAACGTCAGCGCCAGGATGAGGCTCGACAGCAAGACGTAGGTGCTCCGCTCCATCGACTTCGGTATCACCTTCGTCCAGGCCTCCTTGAAGCCCGGGCGCGCCATCACGCTGTGCTGCACGGCGAAGAGCGTCAGCAGCGCGAGGTTGATCAGGAGCGCCAGGCCGGTCGACGACTCGGGTCCGCCCGCGTCGATCGTCACCGGCACGAAGAAGCCGCCTAGAAAACCGATCGCGTAGAGGAATGTCGCGAAGAACACCCCATAGCTCACGAGTCCATATACAAACGTCACGATCGTCATCCCGGTCTCCTTGTTTAGTGAAGCAGGAAGCATGGCGACGGACTCGCGACAGCGACAGACTCCGCGGGCATGGTCAGGGGTCTGCCGCGAGGGGGAGGTGGGGACATACCGGAGTATGGGCTTCGACGCCGGGGAATCCGACGGCGTATCGTCAAACAATGAAAACCCGCAAACTTGGCCGCCTCGAAGTCTCTGCCCTTGGCTTTGGGTCCATGGGGATGAGCGCGTCCTATGGCGTGCGGCAGGACGAGACGGAAATGATCGCGCTCACGCGCGCTGTCGTGGATCGCGGCGTCACGTTCTTCGACACCGCCGAGTCGTACGGTCCGTTCACGAACGAAACGCTGCTCGGGAAAGCGCTCTCGCCCATCCGCGAGCGCGTGGTCATTGCGACGAAGTTCGGCTTCAAGTTGAATCCCGATGGCAGCCCGGGCTGGCAGGGCCTCGACAGCCGGCCCGCGCACATCCGGGAAGTGGTCGAGGCCTCTCTTCGACGCCTCCAGACCGACTACATCGACCTGCTCTATCAGCATCGCGTCGATCCCGACGTCCCGATCGAAGACGTAGCCGGTACGGTGAAGGAACTCATTCGCGAGGGCAAGGTCCGTCACTTCGGGATGTCGGAGCCGAGCATGGCGACGCTCCGTCGCGCCCACGCGGTTCAGCCCGTCACCGCGCTGCAGAACGAGTATTCGCTGTGGTGGCGTGAACCCGAGCGGGATGTCCTTCCCACTCTCGAGGAACTCGGGATCGGTCTCGTGCCCTACAGCCCGCTCGGGCGCGGCTTCCTCACCGGCGCCATGAGCGCAGACACGAAACTCGGGGAGGGCGACTTCCGAACCGCGCTGCCGCGTTTCTCGCCCGAAGCCATGAAGGCGAACCAGGCGTTTGTCGGCATGCTGGTGGAACTCGGGAAGAAGAAGAACGCGACGCCGGCCCAGATCGCACTCGGTTGGCTGCTCGCTCAGAAATCGTGGATCGTTCCGATCCCGGGTACCACGAAACTGTCGCGGCTCGAGGAAAACATCGGCGCGGTGGAACTCGAACTCACCGCCGAAGACCTGCGCGAGATCGACACCGCGGCTGAGCAGGTTCCTGTCCAGGGTGACCGATATCCCGCACACCTGCAAGAGCTCGTGGGAGGCTGAAGGCTCCTAGACTGCGTGCCTGAGATGACCCTCACCCCTCTCCTGCTTCTCATCGCCTTTGTCGCCCTCGTGCTTGTCGCGGCGGCGGCCTTTGCGGTTGGGCATCGTCTCGGCCAGTCGGCGGAACGAGGTGTGACTACGGTGGAGGCGGCGCGGCTCACTGCCGAGCGGTCGCGCTTCGAGACTATTGCTCAACGTGTGCCGGTTCTGGATCGCGAACTCGCGGCGGCTCGTGCGCTGGTCGAGGAACGGGAGCGCAAGCTGGCCGAGGTCCAGGTTCGCCTCGCCGAGGTCCTCACGCGACTCGATGAGACGGAGAAGGCCGCAGCCGAAAAACTCGAGCTGATGGCCCGGGCGGAGACCTCGATGAAGGACGCGTTCCAGGCCCTCTCGATGGACGCACTGGACAAGAGCCGCGCCGCCTTTCTGGATCAGGCGCACGCGACGTTCGGTCAATTCCGCGAAAGCGCGCTCAAGGAGTTCGCGGCCAAGGAGACCACGTTCGCCCAGCTCGTGTCGCCAATCCGAGAATCGCTGACGAGGTTCGAGACCCACGTCCACGATCTAGAGCAGAAGCGCACCGAGGCCTACTCCGGTCTCTCCGAGCAATTCGCCTCGTTCAAGGAAGGCCAGACCCTCCTCCGCGGCGAAACCGAGAAACTCGTCACCGCGCTGCGCGCGCCGAGCGTTCGCGGCCGCTGGGGTGAGTTCCAGCTTCGCCGCGTGGTCGAGATGGCGGGCATGGTCCAGCACTGCGACTTCGTAGAGCAGTCGACCATCCAGGGCGAAGACGGGCGTCTGCGGCCCGATCTCATCGTTCACCTTCCCGGCGGCAAGACCGTTGTCGTCGACGCGAAGGTTCCCCTGACCGCCTATCTGGACGCCAAGGACGCGCGCGACGAGAATTCACGGCGCGAACTGATCCAGCTTCACGCCAAACATCTCCGCAAGCACGTGGGGGAACTCTCCGACAAGTCCTACTCCGAGCAGCTCACGAGCAGTCCAGACTTCGTCGTCATGTACGTGCCCATCGAGAGCGCCTTTGCCGACGCGGTGCAGGCCGATCCATCGCTCCTCGACGACGCGGTCGAAGGAAACGTGATTCCCGCCGGGCCCATGACCCTGCTCTCCCTGCTCAAGGGCGCGGCCTACGGCTGGCGTCAGGAGCGCATCGCCGAGAGCGCCGAGAAGATCAGCGAACTGGGCAAGGAGCTCTACAACCGCATCAGCGTGATGGCTTCACATCTCGGCCTCGTGGGCGAGTCGCTTGGGAAGGCGACTCTTGCCTACAACAAGGCGATCGGGTCGATGGAGAGCCGCGTCCTGGTGCAGGCGCGGAGGTTCAAAGACCTTGGCGCCGCGGTGGGCGAGGACATCCCCGAGATCGAGACGGTTTCACATATCCCGAGGCAGCTTGCGATTCCGGGCCTCGAGCCGGACGGAGAAGAAAACTAGTACGCGCGCGTCGGCTCTTCGACGTCTTTGCGGCCGGCCTGGTCCTGGCGCACGACGCTGCGAATCGCGGCTCCGGCGGCGGCGGGATCGCTTTTGACCTGGCGAGTGGCGGCCCACAGTCTGTTGAGGGAATCGATGGCGCGTCCTCGCGCCATCCTGGCTTCTTCGAGTCTCTCCGCGGCCCGCCGCGCCAGGTCTCGTTCCCTGAGAAGCAGCTCGCGCATCTCCCGTCGCACCTCGGAGTCCGCGGGCACTGCCTCGAGGCGCGCGTCGATGCGAGCGCTCTCCCTGGGATCGGCGTCGCGCTCGAGGTTTGGGAGCAATCGGTCAACCGCCGCCACCTCCTCGGCCAATTGACTCGCCTCCCGGGCGGCGGCCAGCAGGACTTCCCGGCTTTCCGTCGCGCCGACCATCGCCAACCGCGAAATCGCCGGCGCATACTCGGACACCGACCGGGGGGGAGCGTCGTCAGAATCCCGAATCGGACCGAGAAGCCCCGCGAGATCGGGCTGTCTCCAGATCGCACGGTTCGCGGTGGGCCCGTAAAGAAGGGCGCTCGCGGCGCGATGCAGCCGAAACTTGTCGAAGCCGCGGGTTCTCATGAACCGGAAGGCCAGGACGAGATGCGCTACGGTCGCGATCGCCGCACCCATCATCACGATCACGAGTAAACGAAACCAGGATACGAAGACCGCTTTGACGACCTGGACGAACCAGAAGCTGGCCAGCCCCATTTCCGCGAGCCAGGGAGCCACCACGAAGTCTCCCAGCACCAGGAAGACTGAGTTCGTGACTCCGACGACCAGTGCGGCGATGCCTATGGATGCCGAGGTCCGCACGTTCCGGAAGTGCTTTGGGAGGCGGGTCCAGACATCGTCCTTTCGCCGGAAGCGTTTCGGGTACCACAGGAAGCGCCAGCCACGCGGCTGCCGGAAGAACGCGAAGAGTATGTCGCGGGTTGGAAACCCCCGGGCCCGCGCATCCCGTGCCGCGGCGATAGGGAGTTGCATTTGCAGGGCG
The DNA here is from genome assembly GCA_964494295.1 of uncultured Acidobacteriota bacterium. Taxonomy (GTDB): domain Bacteria; phylum Acidobacteriota; class Vicinamibacteria; order Fen-336; family JAGNNV01; genus JAGNNV01. The sequence goes on along the minus strand of CAZBTT010000147.1, from coordinate 2,492 downwards.
AGCAGGGCCCAGACCATTGCCGGGATCAGGGTAGGGGGCTGCAGCAGGCCATCGATGAATCCCGCAATTCGCCCGTGCGGATCGCCGAGGTGGTCACGAATCTCGACTATGGCCTGACTGAGGGCTAAAGCAGTCAGGGCGAGAGCGAAGATGAAACCGATCGTCAGTCCAGCTCCGCGACTGTCGAGCACATCGAGCGGTTCGGGGAGCTGTTCATCGTCTAGGGCCGTGGGTGCGATGGCGAGGCGCAGGTTTCGTGCATCGGGGAAGCGAGCGGCTGGATCACGGGCGAGGCACCGGTCGATCACGGTGGCGAGTTCCGGTGGCGCCTGGGGCGCGACGCTGTGCAAGGGCGGCGCATCCTCGACCAGCCTGCGCAGGAATACGTCCTGGCCGCTCCCGCCCGAAAACGGCGGCCGCCCCGAGAGCATGGCGAATCCCACGGCCCCGAGTGAGTAGATGTCGCTTCGCCCGTCGAGGGCGGCGCCGCGCGCCTGTTCCGGGGACATGTATTGGGGAGTGCCCACGACGTCACCTGCCCGAGTGACGGTCTCGCCATGTCCAGCTCCGCGCGCGATGCCGAAGTCCGCGAGCAGGGCCCGGCCGGTTTCGTCGTCGATCAGGATGTTGTCGGGCTTGATGTCGCGATGGACGACCCCACGCCGGTGCGCATAGTCGAGCGCTTCCGCGATGTCCCCGAGGATCCGTCGAGCTTCCTCCGCCCCCATGCGGGCATCGCGCCTGAGCCGCGCTCCCAGGGACTCTCCGTTCACGTAACCCATCACGAGATACATCGTCCGCCCGATCTCGCCGAAGCCCAGGAGCGGCACGATGTTGGCCTGGTTCAGCTGGGCGGCGATCCGGGCCTCACGACGGAACCGCTCGCGGCTCTCCGCATCGGCCCCGCCTTCAGGAAGGATCTTCAGGGCGACGAGGCGATCCAGCGCCTCCTCGCGCGCGAGGAAGACGGCGCCCATGCCTCCCCGGCCGAGCAGCCGCACGATTCGATACTGGGAGCCGACCGCGGCTTCGAGTTGCGCGCGCAGCACCTTGGCGAGGTCGTCCGCGTCGTCTCCCGCTTCGGCCATATCGGATCTTGTCTTCCGCCCCTGGCCGCGCTGGTCCTTTAGTTCACGGTGAGGACGATCTTGCCGATCGCGTTGCCCTCTTCGAGCTGGGCATGGGCCTTCGCCGCGGCTTCGATGGGGAACGTCATGTGGATCACCGGACGGATCGCGCCGGTTTCCATGTGAGGCACGACGTGCTCGAACAGGGCGCGCGCGATACGGGCCTTCTCGAAGTCGGGCCGCGACCGCAGCGTCGAGCCGGTGATGATGGCGCGCTTCTGCATGACCGTCGCCATGTTCACTTCCGCCTTGGCGCCCAAAAGCGTCGCGATCTGGACGAGGCGGCCCTCGAAGGCCAGGGCCTGGAGATTGCGATTCGTGTAGTCGCCGCCGAGCATGTCGAGGATCACGTCGACGCCGCGACCCTCGGTCAACTCCTTCATCTCGGTCACGAAGTCGTGAGTGGTCGAATCCACGCAGCGGATGGCCCCAACCGCCTCGACCGCGGCGCACTTCTTGGGACCGCGTGCCGTGGCGTACGGCCTCCCGCCGAGTGCCTTCACGATCTGAACCGCGGTGGTGCCGATGCCGCTTCCTCCGCCGTGCACGAGAAACGTCTCGCCCTCCTGAAGTTTCCCCGCCTCGAAGACGTTGGCCCAGACCGTGAAGAAGGTCTCGGGAACCGCCGCCGCGTCAATCGAAGAGAACCCGATGGGAATCTTCAGGCACGAACCCGCCGCGGCCACACAGTACTCCGCGTATCCGCCGCCCGCCACGAGCGCCATCACCATGTCGCCCACGTGGAGGGAGACCACGTCCGAACCCACCGCGGTCACTTCGCCCGCGATCTCGAGGCCCGGGATGTCGGTGATGCCCGAGGGCGGCGGATATTTTCCTTCGCGCTGAAAGATGTCGGGACGATTTACGCCGGCAGCCCGGACGCGGATCAGCACGTCGGACACGCCGACTCTCGGGATGTCCCGCTCCACGATTCGCAGGACGTCGGGACCTCCAGGCTCGGAGATCTCGACCGCTCGCATTTTTCCCGTTTCCGGCTCAGCCACTCAATACCTCTTTCTCGATGACCCGCACGCGCGCGTCGCCGCGGATCCCGTCGAGCATCGGATCGACCTTCAGGACGACCAGCCACGGATCCCGCTCCGCCCAGGCGCGCTCGATCATCCTGACCGCGTGCTCATTCTCGCCCAACGCGGCGGAAATCGTAGCGAGGCGGTAGGGGGCGAGCCCCGCAGCCCCCAGTTTTTCGGCAAGCATCCCGGCCTCGGACCGCTTCCCCGCCAGCGCCAGGGATCTGGCGAGGTTCGACCCCAGGGTGGGCGAACCCCCCGAGTGGAACCCAGCCCCGCGATGCCCCCGTTCCGCGCGGGCGCACCTCAAGCGCGCGCCCGTCGGAAAGTTACGCCG
>CAZBTT010000146.1:0-9928 GCA_964494295.1 uncultured Acidobacteriota bacterium | reverse complement strand
GCAGTGCCGACGCGGGAGGCGTGGCCCGAGGCCAGGCTGCGCGCTCCCCGGCGCCGCGAGCCCACCGCAGTGTCCGGCCGCGCGGCCCCCAACTACCAAGCCCGAAGGATCGCTTCGTGGCCCGAACCCAGGCGTCGCTCTGCCCGCCGCTCCAATGCGCCGAGGTTGCCACACTTCGAGGGATCGACCCGTCCTTGATCGCTCAGGAAGCGTTGTTGTTCTCGAAGTGAACGATGTCGATCAGGAAGAGCGCGGCCATCAGGAGAGCCTTGTGTCCCAGGGGAGTCTCCGCCGGGAAGGCGGCGGCGAAGTTGTCGGCATCCGTGAAGTACTCGCGAACCAGACCCGACCACTTCTTCCGGATCTCGCCGACCTGCTGGTCGCCGCGGAAGATCTTGAATGTCCAGGGGCGCCAGAAAGCGCCGGAAATGCGGAAGACCGTGGCGTTCCGGTGATCCCGCACGGTGTACCAGCGAACCGGAATCGGAAAGCCGCTCTCCACGGAGCCGAGCGTCCGCCCCGCGCTGTCGCTCAGGGTGACCCGGTCGTGCCAGAGGCGGAATGGTTTTTCGATCCGGAAGAGGATCAGATTCGTCGCGGTCTGCGTGACGACCAGAACCAGAGGCCGGAAGCTGCCGAGGAACTGACGCATCCAGAACCGGCTCTCCTCCTCCACGTAGTAGAGCGTACGTCCCTCGGTATCGCTGACCGTGTACTGGTTCTTCCTCTCCAGTCCGATGATCGCTTCGGTGAGCGACCGCTGTTGCTGCACGACCAGCGCGCCTGCGCGTTTAAGGTCCTGATTGAACGCTTCGACGCCCTCCTCGCTGCCAGTCCGCGACTTGCGCTTCGCGAAGATCACATGACAGTAGGGACAGGATTCACCCGCATCCGGGACAGGCCGTTGGCAGGCCGGGCACGCTTTCACTGCGACACGCTCCCGTGCCGCTATCGGCGGCGGATGATGGGCACGACCGCCCAGGACAGGAGTGTCACCACCGCGAACACCAGCCAGTTGTTCTCGGCCCCGTAGGTCGCGGTCGGAAAGTGGTTGCTGATCATCAGGAACAGCACCGGCATGATGATGAAGGTGTTGTGCTTCGACCGGTTCTTGGCCCGCCCGGCAAGGGCGGGGTCGGGCTCGCGTCCGGCAATCCGGTCCGCAATCATCGTGCGCTGGGCGGGGATGATCCTCATCCAGACGTTGTTGACCATGATCGTTCCGAGAACCGCGGCCACGAGCAGGAAGGCGGCCCGGCCGGCGATTCTCTGAGTCAGGAACCAGGCGAGGCCGATCATCAGGGCATAGCAGATCCCCGCGCCGAGCATGGGTGACCTCTCGAGAGGCGAAATCCAGAGCAGGTCGTAAACGAGCCAACCCACCACCATCACGCCGATCGCGAGGGCGAGGCCCGAGGCGAGCGACATCTCGTTCCCCGCGGCGTCGATCATCAGCCCGCCGGAGAAGTAGACAAGATAGAGAAGGATCACGCCGGTGATCGCGGTCATCATGGCTTCCCAGCGGAACCAGTGAAGGGTCTTCGGCATGGGCGAAGGGACCTTGATCTTGTCGACCATGTAGAAGCCGCCGCTGTGGACCATCCAGACCTTGCCGCCCGGATTGGCCTCGGCGTCCTCGAACTGCAGATCGAGCCAGGTGAAATACCAGGTCTGACCGATCCAGAGGATCCCCGCGAAAATGTGAGCCCAGCGCGTGATCACGCCCGCCCATTCGGACCATTCCATCGCTAACTCCCGCGGTAGGTGCTGTAGCCAAAGGGGCTCAGCAGAAGCGGCACATGATGATGCTGGGAGGCGTCGATGACCTCGAAAAGGATCGAAACCTCGGGATAAAAGCAGGGAACGCCCTGCTCCGCGAAGTAGGCGGCGGTGTCGAAGGTGATCCGGTACCGGCCGGTTTCGAGCGGAACGTCCAGCAGGTCCGCGATGCGACCATCCGCGTTCGTCGCTGACTCGCCAAGCAGAAAGGTATCGGTCTCCGTGACCCGATGCAGGCGCGCCGGGACGTTCTTCGCGGGCCGCCCGATCGAGGTATCGAGCACGTGCGTGGTGATCGCCGATTTCATGCGCTCGCCGCCGCGTCGTGTTCGCGCAGGAGTTTCTCGAGCCTGAGCCGGGTGATCTTCATTTGCTCCAGGGCCGCGATCTTAAGTTCGATTTCGGGATCGTTGTCCACGCGGGCACGCAGGAGCGCCAGCATTTCCGCGGCGGTCTTGCCGGAGGCGCATACGATGAAGATGTGGCCGAAGCGGGCTTCGTAGTCGCGGTTTCCCTGCGCGAGGTCGTCGAGGACTTTCTCTTCCGCGACCGCGGCCTCCGCCTGTTCGGAAGCGGACCATGCGTGGGTTGAGGGAAAGCGGTCCCGAAGCGACGCGCGGTCCCCGATTCGGGGATGGTGGAAGAAGGCCTCGAGAACCTCTTCGCGCGACGCGCGCTCCCACTCTGCCTCCGCCGAGCGATGAAGGGCTTCGACCGATCCGAACGGTCGCGCCGAGGCGACCGCTCTCGCCCAGCGGACGCAACCGCAACAGCGAAGAAGCGCCGCCGCGGCATCCTCGAACGCCGCCCGGTTAAGCCAGTCGAGGCCGGCCATAGATCCGCAAACGCGAGACACCGCCATCCGGGAAGATCTTGAGGCGCACGTGCGTAACCGCATCGTGTTTCGCGAGTCCCTTCCCGATGAGATGCCGTCGGTGCGGACGAAGCTTCTGGGCGGGAAGCAGCGGCGTGAACGGCACACGCTGATTCGCGAAATCGTCGATGGCCGCGTTCGGAGCGAAGGCGCCTTCGAGGACCGCACTGTCGGGGTAGTTGCCCTTGAAGTGGTTGGTGTCGATCTCGACTTTCTCGACATGCCCGGGGGCCCCCAGGCGGATGATCACCCAATCGTGCCCCGGACCCCGGCGACGACGCGATTCCCAACCCTCGCCCATGTTCGGCGCGCGTCCGGGAAGGAGAAGGTTGTTCTTGACGCCGAAGTGTTCGTCGCTCGCGAGGAGAGCACGCCCGCCGTTCTCCAGCGCCGCGAGGTCGACCACGCCCTTCTTCTTCCTCCAATCCACGACCACGTCGCCGAACACACGAAGGCGCGCAACGCCGCCGTCGGGATAGATGTGGAGGCGAAGGTGCGTCACCGCGCGGTTGATGGGCACCGCGAACCGGTTGTGGGAGTTCCCGGCCAGGATCGCCGGGCTCAGGATCGAACTCCAGGGCAGCTTGTCGACGGTCTTGGGCGTGACCTTCCCCGAGATGTCACAGGCTTCAATCGACGCCTTCTCCGGGAAGTTCCCGGTGAAGAACGAGGTGTCGATGTCCACGCCGCGCACCACCCCGCGCCGGCCCAGTTCGATCACGCACCAGTCGTGTCCGGGCCCGCGCTTGCGGCGGGTTTCCCAGCCGTCCATCCACTTTCCGTTGGGCGTGAACTTGTCCGCGATGAAGATCGCGTCCTCGCGTTTCAGCAGGTTGTGCCGCGACGCGAAGAATTCGTCGTTCGCGAAAAGGACCTTGCCTCCCAGACGGGCCGAGGCGAGATCGACGAGGCTCGAGAAGTCATCGCTCACAGGAGTTCTCCGTGGGGAGGGGAAAAAGATCCGTGATCGTACACCTTGTGGCCCTGGACGAAGGTTTCGAGGACCGCGCCGGTCAGTTCCATCCCGAGGTAAGGGGTCAGGGGATGCCGGTGGAAAACCCCCTCGGCCCGCACCTTGAAGGTCTCGCCGGGGTCGAAAATGGAGAAATCCGCGTCCATCCCGGGCACGAGCCGTCCTTTGCGGGTCGAGAGGCCGGCAAGCTCCGCTGGCTTCTCGCACATCCACCGCGCCACCTGAGCAAGATCGAAGCTCCGCACCGCGGCCGCGGTCCAGACCGCACTCAGCGAGAACTGAAGCGACGCGATGCCTCCCCAGGCGGCCATGAAGTCGCCGCCCTCCCTGGTCTTGAGCGTCGGCGTGCTCGGCGAATGGTCGGAAACCACCATGTCGATGACGCCGTCGCGCAGGCCGCGCCAGAGCTTCTCGCGGTTGTCCCGCTCCCGGATAGGCGGGGCGCACTTGTAGGCGGGGCTTCTCGCCGGGATCGACTCGGCGGCGAAGGTCAGATAGTGCGGGCACGTCTCCGCGGAAAAGGGCAGGCCTTCCCCTTTCGCTGCGGCCACGATCTCGATCGCTTCCGAGGATGAGAGGTGAACGATGTGGGTTCGGCATCCCGTCTCCCGGCAAAGAGCGACGAGCATCCGGACCGCGTCGTTCTCCCAGGCGCGCGGGCGGGAGGCGAGGTAGTCGCGATACTCGGTCGCGACCGAAGGGGTGGCGCAGCACGCGCCCATCAGCTCGGCGTGAGCGAGCAAAGGCGCCCCCGTGGCCTTGAGGGCCAGCATCGCCGTCCGCAGGGTTTCAGGATCCGAGGCGGGAAACTCAGGGATCCCGGAATCCACGAGGAAAGCCTTCGCTCCACGCGCGCCACGGGCGATCAGCGCGGCCAGGTCGGAAGCATTCCCCGGAACCACACCTCCCCAGAATGCGCAATCGACGTGGACCTTCCCCCGGGCCGCGGCGCGCTTGATATCGAGCGCTTGAACGGTCGTGGTCACGGGAATGGAATTGAGGGGCATGTCGACGATGGTGGTGACGCCGCCCGCTGCGGCCGCCTTCGTCGCGGTCTCAAATCCCTCCCACTCGGTCCGGCCCGGCTCGTTGACGTGCACGTGGGCATCGACCACGCCGGGGACAACTGCGAGGAAACCAAGCTCGCGCAAGGGGACCCGCTTCGGCGCATCCGGAGTGATCGAATCGACCTTGCCGCCACGGACCGTCAACACACCCGCGCGCTCGCCCGTAGGCGTGACGATCCGTGCGCTGCGAAGGGCGAAAGCGCGGTGGCGCATCGGCAGAGTCTACGGTCGGTCCTCGTCGAAAACAGACGGTAAGCTCTCTCGACCATGGCTCCCTCCAAATCCCCCACCTCGCAGACCGCTCGGGACGAGGCGTTCATGCACATGGCCCTCCGCGAGGCGTCCCGCGGCATGAAGGCCGGTCAGGGAGGGCCGTTTGGCGCCTGCGTCGTCCGCAATGGCGCGATCGTCGCGGTGGCGCACAATCGCGTGCTCGTAACCGGCGATCCGACCCAGCATGCCGAGGTGGTGGCGATCGGCCGGGCCGCGCGGCTTCTCGGAACCCATGTGCTCAAGGGCTGCACCATCTACTCGACCACCGAGCCCTGCCCGATGTGTTTCTCAGCCATCCACTGGGCCCAGATCGACCGGATCGTGTTCGGCACGGGGATCGCAGATGTGAAGCGGCTCGGCTTCAACGAGCTGTGGCTTTCCAACCGCCCCCTCAAGCGCCTGGGCCGGAGTGGTGTCGTGCTGGATCAGGCCTCGAAGCCCGAGTGCACCGATCCCCTTAAGGCGTGGGCGGCGATGGAGACGAAGACTACGTACTGATCGGTCGTTTCAGGCGGCGCGGGCGGACGATGCGAGGCGCGCGACAACGCCCAGAACGCGATCGATGTCTTCGGGTCCGATGCAGACGTGCGCGGAAAGACGAACGCCGTTGGCGTCGCTCTGCGCCCGGACGCGGATCTTCTTCTCCCAAAGTGCGTTCTGCAGATCTCGCGCGGGGACGCCTTCAACCCTGAAGGTGGTGATCGCCGACGCCAGACGCGAATCCGCGGGCGAGGAGAGCACCGCCCGCGGGACCTTCGCGAGTCCCTCACGAAGGCGTGTGGTCAACATGAGATCCCAGCGCTCCACCCTCTCCATGGTGTTCCGCTCGGCGAGGGCGAGGGCGGCGGTGAGGCCGTCGATCAGGGCCGTGCTGCCCGTACCGTATTGCATGAAGCGGAAAGCGCCCTGCTCGAGGTTCTCCCACTGATAGCTCGCGAGCGTGGTCCAGAACTTCGGCTGGACGCTCCGCTTCACGTAAAGCAGACCTGTGCCCTTGGGGGCCATCAGCCACTTGTGCGGGCTCGCGACGTACGCGTCGCACCCGAGTTCGCGCACGTTCACCCGGATCTGACCCACCGCCTGCGCCCCGTCGATGAAGGAAAGGGCGCCTCGCTCGCGCGCGAGGGCGATCAACTCGACCACGGGCATGAGAATTCCGAATCCCGATGTGATGTGCGAGGCCATGATCACGCGCGTCCTCGGCGTGGCGGCGGCGCGGATCATGGCCGCGATGCCCTCGGGACCGCCAGAGACCGCACTCGCGAGGGGCAACTCCCTCACAACAATTCCCCGGCGCTTGGCCATCAGGCGGAAGATGGACACCGCTCCGCCGTGCTCCTGGTCGGTGGTGAGGACCTCGTCGCCCGCCTGCCAGTCAAGGCCGTTGCCCAGCATGTTCATCCCCATCGTGGCGTTCTGGGTGATCGCGATCTCGTCGGGTTCCGCCCCGAGGAAACGCGCGGCGGCGGTGCGGGCGGCGAGCAGGGGCTGGTACCCGGTGAGCGGTTCGCCATCCGCCTGGAAGTAAGGCCAGTCCGGGAGGGCCGCTTCGGTTCTTCGCAGCCCGCCCACCATCGCGTCGAGGACTTCGCGGGGACTGGACCCGAGCGTCCCCGTGTTGCAGTACGCCACATCGCGAGGAAACAGCAGGTCTCCACGAAGCCGAGCGAAGACCTCGGCGTCTCCGTTCGATGGCGCCTGTGCTGCCGCCCCGCTGCGGGCGAGCAGGCCATGAAGAATGGGAGCCGCCGCGAGCGCCCCCAGAAAGCCCCGTCTGTTTTCCATGACTCTCCTTCGGTATCCCTGTTTGCGCGGAGAATACGTGGTTTCGCGATGGTCACCGCCCTCATCCTGCTTTCAGCGCTCCTCCACGCCTCGTGGAACGCCTTTGTCAAGAACGATTCGGACCGAACCCTGTCGATGGCGTGGATCATGGGACTCGGCGGTCTCGCGAGTGTCGTGGTTCTTCCTTTTCTCTCCTTCCCCAAGCCAGCCGTCTGGCCCTTCCTCATCGCGACCACGATCCTGCAAAACGTCTATTTCGTCTTCGTCATCCTGTCGTACCGCCACGGGGATCTGTCGCAGGCCTACCCCATCGCGCGGGGAACCGCGGCCCTGCTCGCGGCCATCGCCTCCTCGGCGCTTGGCATCGACACGCTGGTCGCCAGGGAGTGGCTCGGCATCTGCATCTCCTCCCTCGGTATCGCGAGCCTCGCGTTCGCGGCCGCGGGGGCAGGCGCGCTGCTGCGACGTTCGATCGGGTACGCCCTGCTGAGCGGCGCTTTCACCGCGGCGGACTCCATCGTCGACGGCATGGGGGCGAGGACCGCGGGCAACACGTTCGAGTACGTGATGTGGATGAATCTGTGCGCGGCCCCGTTTGTCCCGCTCTACGTCCTGCTGCGTCGTGGCCGCTCCGCGTTCACGAGCGCGGGCCCGGCCTTGAGGTCCCGCCTTGGCGCGGCGACGCTGGCCTTCATCAGCTACGGCATCGCGATCTGGGCCTTCTCGAACGGCTCGATGGGTCGTGTCGCGGTCCTGCGAGAAACGTCCGTCCTCTTCGCGGCGATCCTCGGCACACTCGTGTTGAAGGAGCCCTTCGGCAGACGGCGGATCCTCTCCGCCCTCCTGATCCTCAGCGGTTTCGCTCTCTGGCCGTAGACGGCCCGGTCAACCGAGGCGGCGGACGAGTTCGTGGAGCACGTCGCCGCAATCACCCTCGACCTTGACATGCGCGAGGTCGTCCGCGCGCGTCTTTCCCCGGTTCACGAGGGCCACGGGCTTTCCGAGTTCGGCCGCGGCGAGGCAGAACCGATATCCCGAGAAGACCATGAGCGACGAGCCGACCACCAGGACACCGTCGGCTTGCGCCAGAGCGGCGTAGCAATCCGCGACGCGTGCCTTCGGCACGTTCTCTCCAAAGAAGACCACGTCGGGCTTGAGCATTCCTCCGCAGGCCGCGCAGGCGGGCACGGCCACATCGTCGAACGGTCCATTCAATTGAGCGTCGCCGTCGGGGGCGTCCACCGCGTCCATCCTCGCAAAGCGCGGGTTGCTCTCCACGAGTTCCCGCTGAATGGTCCCGCGCGGCACCGTCGCCGCGCACTCGAGGCACTTCACGGCGTCGAGACGGCCGTGCAGGTCGATCACCGTCTCACTTCCCGCTTTCTGGTGAAGGCCGTCGACGTTCTGAGTGACCAGGGCCGCCACCGCTCCCGTCCTCTCGAGGGCCGCGAGTGCCGTGTGGGCGGGTGCGGGCTTCGCGGCAGCGACGCGCGCCCAGCCAACCAGGCTTCGCGCCCAGTACCTTTGCCGGGTCGCGTGTGAACCGACGAAGTCCTGAAACTGGACCGGTGGTTTGTGCTTCCACGCCCCGGTTTCGTCGCGGTAGTCGGGAATCCCCGCGGCGGTGCTGCAGCCGGCGCCGGTAAGGACGAAGAGCCGCGGTGCTTTGCGCACGAAGGCATCGAGGGCTACCGGGGCGGACATGGCAGCGGACTATATGCTTGCGGTACATGACGACTTCTTCACCCTCGAACGACCTCTGGCAGACCACCTCGAACCGCTTGTGGAAAACCCTTTCGCCCGAAGAGAAGAACCTCGCCGCGGCCGAGATGGTCAAGGATCCTACGCCGCTGATCCGCGCGAGTGTCACCGCGGTGGTGGCGGACGCGCGCAAGATGCGGCCCATCGCGGCGCGAAAGCTCCCCCCGGAAGTCCAGGCGAGGATCGTGGCCACGGTACGCGATCCGGGTGAAGTCCTCGCATCGTCCCTGCTGGTGGCCCTGCACCTCGGCCCTCGCAAGCCGATGCTCGTGGCGTTTCTCGACGCCCTCGGTCTGCCCCATGAAGACGGCGTCCTCAAGGATGATTCCACCACACCCATCAGCCTCGAAGACCTCAAGAAGGCATGCGCGGCTCTCTCGTCCGAGCCGCCCTCCGCGGTGCGGATCTATCTCAACACGCTCTGGCTCCAGGACCCCGACCGCTGGGCCCACGCCCGCGAAGTCTTCGCCGCCTGATCTCAGTAGGCGTCGCTGATCGGGTCGGGCCCCTGCGCACCCGGCAGAGATAGCCAGTAACGCTCCATCGGCGTCCGACTGCCTCCGCTCGCTGCGTGCCGGACCATTCTCCGCGCAAACACTTTCGGTGAGCCAAGCCCCGCGGCAAGCCCGAGCGCGTCCGCGAGTTCGAAAAGGTCGGCGCTGTCGCGCTCACGCCACGGCTCGACCACGGGCTGCAGCTTCGGTCCGAGGGCCTTGTGTTGATCCCAGTCGGAGGCGTCGCGGAACGCCGGCTTGAGGGATCGCGACAGCCGCCATCGGTCCCTCGCACCTCCAAAGATCTGGGGGACGAGGCCCAGAACAAATCTCATCCTGAAGGGCCCGTAGCGCCGCGGAGAACGAAGTTCACTTGCGGGCGGGAGCCGCACACCGAGCGCCGCGAGCCGCAGGGGCACGGCCTCTGGAACCAGACAGTTCGGCCGCTCCTCGAAGAAGAGGAGATCCCGACCCTTGTCCACGTTCATGGCCGCGCGCAGCGTCGCGAAATAGTCGACCGAGGGATGCGCTCCGAGAAGGCCAAGCGGCGCCGCCACATGTTTTGGATCGTGCCGGCGAATCTCGATCCCAACCCGCTCCCGCAGAGCCTGAGGCGAGCCGGAGAAGTCGCTTAGGACCCGCACCTCGGCCAGACCGCGACTCGAAATGGCTTCCGCTCCGGAAGGATCCACCAAAGCCAATACCAGGCACCGACGCCCCGCGTCGCGTTCGGCCTTGAGCCTCGAGAAGCAGGAGAGGGCGGCGAGAGACGCGCTGTCGGCGAACACAACGCTGTCGAACCCCACGCGATTGCTCCCTTTACAGGACCGGCGGCGGAAACGTGCGCCTGATCCCAGAAGATCCGACTGGTAGCGGGGGCAGGATTTGAACCTGCGACCTTTGGGTTATGAGCCCAACGAGC
>CAZBTT010000145.1:0-10077 GCA_964494295.1 uncultured Acidobacteriota bacterium | reverse complement strand
TCCACCGATCGGAGTTCTCGCAGAACGCAACGGCGGTGGCGACACTGAGCGGCGGAACGGTGAGGCTCAGCCGGTCGCGCGTGTTCGGAAACACGCTGGGTCTCTCGGCGGTGGCAGGCAGCACGTTCCAGTCGACGGGAACGAACGTGGTTCGGGGCAACACAACCGACACCAGCGGAACGATCACGACGACTCCGGAGCAGTGAGCCCGGGGGGGGAAGGGGCGCGTTCAGACGCCCGCGGCTTCGCGGGCCTTGCGTGCGATCAGTCCGAAGCCCCGGGCGTCGGCGTCTTTGGCGAGCGTCTGCAGCCGCGTTCGTCCCGCCTTCTCGCGCCCGCCCTTCATCTCTATCGACCCGGCGGCGAGGCGGACGCGCAGTTCATGGTCGACGAGCTTGTCCTTCGCCGCGGCCGTACGAGCGCGCTCAAGCGCACCCAGAGCCGCCGGCACGTCGCCCCCCTCAGCCAGCAAGCGCGCCGAGAGGATTGCGAAGGCCACGCGCGCATTCGCATCGCGGCTCTGAGGCGCCGAGGTGGTGAGTTGTTCCGCCGTTTCCTTCGCCTCACGCACCTTGCCTTGCGCCAGCTGGGCCTCCGCGACAAGGGAGCGCGCGAGGATCTGCCCATCGGCGGCCTTCTCGGCGCGAAGCACTTCTTCGGCGTCGCGCGCGAGCGCTTCGGCTTCAGAGGGCTTTGCCGCCCACAGGCTCAAACGAGCGAGCGCCAGCCGCGTCTCCGCGCCGGCGAGCCCTTCCTTGAGAGACTCCTGTGTCTTGAGCGCCTCGTCGTAGTGACCGCGCGCGACGATAAGGTCACCTCGCATCACCGCAAGGTCGCCGAGTTTGCCAAGGATGTAGGCAACGTAGCTGCTGTCTCCGAGTTCACGCCAGGTGGTGAGCGACTCCTCGAGCATCCCCTCGGCATCCTTGAGTTCGCCCCGCGCCAGGAGAACCTCGGCGACGTTTCCCAAAGACGAGGCCACACCACGGCGATCCCCGATGTCGCTGAAGGTCGCGATCGCCTCGGTGTACTTCTTCTGCGCGCCTGCGAGGTCGCCGGCGGTCTGCAGTCTTATGGCGATGTTGTTCAGGGTGGACGCTATCTCGGCCTTGGCGCCGATCTCCCGGAAGGCCGCGATGGATTCGATATCGAGCGCGTCGGCTTTCTTTCGGTCGCCCTGCCGGTAGGCGAGGCTCGCGAGGTTCTGCACCACGCGCGCGAGGCTTGCCCGATCGCCGCTCTTCTTGTGCAGTGTGAGCACGCGTTCGTAGAGGCGTCGGGCGCCCTCGAGGTCGCCTCCCGCATAAGCGCTGGCCGCGGTGCGCTCGATGGCGCGTGCCGTGCCGTTCGCATCACCCGCGGCCTCGAAGAGACGCTGGGCCTGCTCGGAGGATTGCGCCCCGGCCCTTCGGTCGCCCAGCGCCTCCTGGGCCACCGACTTGAGCATGAGCGCCCCGGCCGCGGTGATGCGCGACTGCTGGCGCATCGCGCGCTGCTCCGCGCGCGTGGCGAAATCGAGCTGTTGCTTCGTGTCTCCAAGCGCCCGGTAGGCGCGCGCCGTCGTCAGGTCGAGCCTCGCGTCCTGGGCCAGGGGGTCGGGGAGGGCTCGAAGAGCCTGAATCGTCTCGAGCGCCTCGCCCGCGCGGCCGCTCGAGATCTGCGTGTCGGCGAGGCGGATGCCGTAGTCCAGGTTGTCCGGCGAAAGGTCGAGGAGGGAACGGTAACTCTTCACCGCACCCGCCCAGTCGCGGCGCGTTTCTTCCATCTGCGCGTTCATCCAGAGCCTCTGCTCTGGCGCCAGGCGGTCGGTGAGGCCCATGGCGAGGGCGGCTTCTTCGCCCGCTTTGCCCGCGTAGCCGAGCGAGGCCAGCGTCTGGGCAAGTCCCGCATGCGGGGCCCAATGATCCGAGGTCAACGCCAGGGCGCCGGTGAACGCGTCACGTGCCGCGATGTAATCCGCGTTCCGCAGCCGCGTCAGACCATCGGCGGTGAGCCGGCTCACCTCGGGGCGCGCCGGCCACGCGGCTTCGATATGCGCGATCGCTTCACCCTGGGGATCTTCGAGAGAAAGAGCCTTCCGGGCGTCGGCCTGGGCGCGACTCACGAGGTCGGGGAGAGAACTTTCAGCGCCCGTTGCCTGGGAGAGCGCCACTCTTTGTCCCGAGCGGGTGTCGAAGAGGCTCATCTCCGCCCGCACCAGGCGCTCCTCTCCTCCCTCAAGCGCAGACGCCGTTCCCGAGAGCACGAAATCAACGCCAAGGAGAACCCGGATCTGCGCGAGGGAACTCGGCGAGGGGGAGGTGGGGCCAAGGCCCAGTTCGCGAATCGCCCGCAAGGCCTCCTGCGAGGGAAGAACCCGCACTTTGGAGTTCCCGGCGAGGGCGACGCGCGCCACTTCCTCCACTGCGGTCCCGATCGACCCGGAGGGGCCGCCGGTGTCGAAACTCAACACGAGAATCGAGGGCCGCGCCTTCACCGACTGAGCCGCGACGAGCGGCGTCGGATCACTCTTCGGTCCCGTGGGCGCCGGCCTCGAACGGCTAGCCAGGTAAAGACCAACGGCGAGGAGTCCGATCATCCCGACCGCCCCGGCCCATGCGCGCGGATCACGCCTCCAGTCCTTCGGAATCTCAGCCGCGCCGGGAGCGACCGCAGCCCTGGAAGCGATGCGTGGAGACGAGCGAATGGCGTGGGTTTCGTCGCCTGCGTGGGATGCCTTGACCATCTCGACGACTTCTTCGGGCGTGCGCGGCCGTTTTTGGGGATCGATCTGAAGACACGCACTAATGGCTGCGTCCCAGCCAGGATCGAGGTCGGGCACCACCGCGCGCGGTTGCGGAGGCTCCTCGGTGAGCCTGCGAACCGCGATGCTCCAGGCGGACCCGCCGGCGAAGGGCCTCGTCCCCGTCACCATCTCGTAGAGGACGAGGCCGAGCGCGTAGATATCCGACGCGGAGGTGAGCGTTTCCCCCCGCACCTGCTCGGGTGACATGTAGGCCGGCGTGCCCACGACGACGCCTGAATCCGAGATCGAGGCGAGACCTTCCTCGCGTTCGATGGTTCGCGCGAGACCGAAGTCGGTGACCACGGCCCGGTTCCGGCCGGATTCCGTTGAGGTCCCGATCATGACGTTCGCCGCCTTGAAGTCGCGATGCAGCACGCCCGCGCGGTGGGCCGCGCCCAGACCCTGGGCCATTCCGTTCAGAATCGGCAGCGCTTCTTCAATCGGAATCCTCCCGCGGCTGATCCGGTCGGAAAGATTCTCTCCCTCGAGCATTTCCATGGTCAGGAAAAGTGTCTCGCGCGTCTTTCCGTCGGGTCCCACAACCTGATGGGAGCCGACGTCGAAGAGGCGGCAGACGTTTGGGTGGGTGACCCGGCGTGCGACGTTGATCTCCCGCTTGAACCGGTCGATCGCTCCCGCACGGTCGGCTTCCCTCGGCCGAATCGTCTTGAGCGCTACCGAGCTGTGGAGCACGAGGTCCTCGACTTCGAAGACCTCGCCCATCCCGCCGCGCCCCAGGAACCGTTTGATCTTGTACCGGCCGGCAAGGGTGTCACCGATCTGAAACGGGCTGACGTCGCCCGATTCATCGCCGGACGAGGGTGAAGGGGATCCGTCGCGACGAATCGAACCGGTCGCGGGGACGGCGTCTTGCGGCGATTGTGGTTCGCCCGGGTCTTGTCCGCCTGCCGGAAACTGATTGCTGTTCCGCGCCAATGGCAACCTCGTGAGCCTTGGGGACGCTGGTCGCGCGCCCTTCTGGATGCCGCGGATTATCGCACGCCCGAAAAAGGCCCCACCGAAATCGCAGGCTCTCTCCCGAGCGGCTTTTGACAGCGGCCCCTTTCAGGACTAGCTTTCGCGCAACCAGACAAACCTATCGAACGCGTCCGACGGAGAGAGTGCCGGGCTCCCTCCGAACGAGTTGCGTTGGCGGTTGGGAGGTATCTGATGAAAACAGCCGTTCTGCCCGTCGCCACACTGGGCTTTCTTCTCTTCTCGTCGGCCGTTCCCCGCCTCGCCTCCACTGAAGTCGCGGCTGGCGGACCGGACTGGATGGCGGACAGCGTTCTGACCACCACTTCGATCGACAGCGCCGGCGACGTCGGCGAATTCACCTCCACGGCCATCGGTGTCGATGGTCTGGGGCTCATCAGCTACCGGGACAAGACGAATGGCGATCTCAAGGTCGCGCATTGCTCGGACCTCGTCTGCGCCACCGCCACAATCACCACCATCGACAGTTCGGTCGACGTGGGCGAATACAACTCGATCGTGATCGGCGTGGACGGTTTCGGCCTCATCAGCTACTACGACAAGACGAACTCCGACCTCAAGGTGGCGCATTGTTCGAACACCGCCTGCACCAGCTCGACCACGGCCACCATCGACAGTGCCGGTGTGGTCGGTCTCTATACGTCGATCGCCATCGGGGCGGGCGGGCTCGGCCTGAGCGGCTACCACGATGACGCTAACGACGATCTCAAGCTGGCCCACTGTTCGGACGCCGCGTGTACCTCGGCCACGACCACGACGATCGATACGGATCAGGGCGATCACAGCTCGATCGCGATCGGCGTCGACGGTCTGGGCCTCATCAGCTACCAGGGGTTCGGTTCGACGAACCGCCCACTCAAGGTTGCCCACTGCACCAACACGGCGTGCACGTCCGCCACGAACTCCACCGTCGACCCGTCCGCTTCCAGCGGCGAATACAGCTCAATTGCCACCGGCTCGGTCGGTTTCGGCCTCATCAGCTACCAGGGCACCGGAAACAACGACCTCAAGGACGCGCATTGTTCGAACACCGCCTGCACCAGCTCGACCACGGCCACCATCGACAGCGGCACACATGTCGGGATCTCCACCTCCATCGCCATCGGCATCGACGGACTGGGCATCATCAGTCACGGTGACTTCAGCAACTCCGACCTCAAAATCGCGCACTGTTCGAACCTGACCTGCTCGAGCGCATCGACGATCGCGCTCGTCACGGCGGGCTGGCCCGATCGGTTCACCTCCCTGGCCATCGGCGCGGACGGAATCCCGCTGATCGCCTATTACGAGCAGATCGGGGGCGACTTGAAAGTCGCCCACTGCGCGGATCCAGCGTGCGGGACCGCGGGCGCCACTCCTGCGCTCTTTCGGTTCTCATCATCAGCGTACGCGGTCGGAGAGGCTTCGGGCTCCGTCACGATCACGGTGGAGCGAATCGACAACACTTCCGGCGCCGCGACCGTCAACTACGCGACGTCTCCCCTGACCGCTCAAGCCCCGTCGGATTTCTCGACCACCTCGGGAACCCTCAGCTTCGCGGACGGTGAGGCGATCAAGACGTTCAACGTTCCTGTCGTGAACAACGTCGCGGCCGAGGCGAACGAAACGTTCGAGGTGAGGCTCAGTCTTCCGACCGGCGCCGCCACGCTGGCCGCCCCGTACACTGCCACGGTTACGATCATCGATGGGTCGGCTCCGACGCCCCGGCTTTCGGTGGCTGACGCCACGGTGACCGAGGGGAATGCCGGCACAGTGGACGCCGCGTTCAGGATCGGCCTTTCCGGCCCGAGTGGTCTTCCCGTGACGGTGAACTACGCAACGTCAAGCGGGACGGCAGCCCAGGGCTCCGATTTCACTGCCGGATTGGGCAGCGTCACGTTCGCGCCCGGGACCACTTCCGAGACCGTCGTAGTTCCGGTTATCGGCGATTCGTTCGTCGAATCCAACGAGACCTTCAACTTCACGTTGTCCGGCCCGGTGAACGGGACGGTCGCGACCGGGGGGACCAGCGGCGGGATGGTGTGGAACCAGTCGGTGGCCAGCGGCTCCGGGCCCGGCCTGCGAACTGGCTTTGGGTCTGGCTCGGCATACGACGAGCTGAACGACAGACTCATCGTCTTCGGCGGGGTCGCCGGAGGGGTGGCACAAAACAACGTTTGGGCACTCACCGCCGCCACCTCGGTGGCGAGCGCAGCGTGGCTTCCGCTCTCGCCGACGGGGACGCCTCCCCCGGCAAGGTACTACCACTCGGTCTCCTATGATCCCGCCGAGAATCGGCTCATCGTTCACGCGGGTGTAAACGGCCCGACGAAGTTCAGCGACACCTGGGTTCTCAAGGACGCGAACGGACTGACGGGGACGCCGGAATGGATTCAGTTGCCGTCGGCCCCCGTGACGCGCGAGGGGCCGATAACTGCTTACGACCCGAACACCAGGCGACTGATTGTCTTTGGCGGTGACGAGACCGGATCCGGGTCCTACCGGAGCGACGTGTGGGTTCTCTCCGATGCAACCGGAACGGGCACGCCGGCGTGGTCTCAACTCAACCCAACCGGGACTCCTCCGTCGAGCCGCTGTTGTTCGTCTGCGGTCTACGATCCCGGCTCAAACCGCCTGATTCTCTTTGGGGGGCAGAACGGCAGCCCAACTTTCTTCGCCGACGTCTGGATCCTGACGAACGCAAACGGAATCGGAGGCCCGGCCGCATGGATTCAGGTCACGCCTCCCGGCGGACCCACGGGCCGCGTTTTCTCACAGCCTCAGTACGACCCGGCGACCAAGCGGATGACCGTGTTTGGCGGCCTTCTGGACCAGAGCGCAAACGCGAGCAACGAGACGTGGATTCTCGAGAATGCCGATGCCACGACGGGTTCGCCGCGGTGGCTCGCTGCCGCGCCCGCGGGTAGCGCACCCCCGGCACGGGGTCACTACGTGGCCGCGTTTTCGAGAGTGAATGGTCGTTTCGTGCTCTATGGTGGCGCCTCCGCTCAGACGGCCTACATGAGCGACGTCTGGGTGCTCGACAATGCGACCGGCCAGAACATCGGCGACGGCGTCGGCGTCGGCACGATCGTCAACGACGACCTTCCCGCGTCCACCTCCTGGAGCCAGCTCTCTCCATCCGGCGGTCCGGGCGCGCGCGCCATGCACCTCGTGGCGATCGATACCGCCAACAACCGGCTGATGACGTTCGGCGGCATGACGGGTTCGGCCGTTTCCGGAGTGCCGCCGATCTTCAACGATGTGTGGGTGCTGACCAACCAGGACGGGCTCGGCGGAACACCCGTGTGGTCTCAGTTGAGCCCAACCGGAACCCCGCCGGCGGCACGGGCCAACCTCGCGGGCGGATATGACCAGACGAACAATCGCCTCATCCTTTTTGGCGGAAACCGCAACGTCGGCAACTGCAACTTCCACTCCAACGACGTCTGGGTTCTGACCAACGCCAACGGAATTGGGGCGACCCCGACCTGGATTCAGCTCAGCCCCACGGGCACGCCCCCCTCGCAGCGCAGCCGGCACAGCACTGCCTACGATGCCGCGAACAACCGCCTCATCGTTTTCGGCGGGTCGGGTTCGTGCAACGAAGCGGCTGCGCTCAAGAACGATGTCTGGATTCTGACCAACGCGAATGGCCTCGGGGGCACTCCCGCCTGGACTCAATTGAGCCCCACGGGCACGCCGCCCGCGGTTCGCGACGGTGTCTCGATGACCTACGAGCCCACGAGCAACCGCATCACGGTCTTCAGCGGCTCTGCCGTCGTGACCACGCCCGACGTGTGGGTCCTGACCAACGCCAACGGGCTCGGTGGAACTCCGGCCTGGGCGCAGCAGAGTCCGACCGGAACCGCGCCTTCGGGCCGCGGCTTCACCGTTTCCGCCCATGACGCGATTCTGGACCGCATGCTCGTCTTTTCCGGGGGGACCCCGACCGGGCCAACGAATGAGACCTGGGTGCTCGCGAACGCCTCGGCCTCGGGCGGAACCCCGGCCTTTAGCCAGGCCAGTCCCTCGGGCTCGGCGCCCGCCGCCCGTAGTTACGCCGGAGGCGTCTGGCGGAGCGTGTCGCGGCGGCTTACCATCTTTGGAGGCGTCGTCGGCGGGGCCGCCGCGAGCGACATCTGGGTCTTCGCCGAAGCCCAGGCGGTCCAGAACGGGAACCTGAGCTTCAGCTCCGCGGCCTACTCCGTCAGCGAAACCGGACCGACCGCGACGATCACCGTGACTCGAACCAGCGGAAGCACGGGGGCGGTGAGCGTGCAGTACGCGACTTCGAATGGCACCGCGACCGCGAGCAGCGACTACACCGCGGCCTCGGGCACCCTCAACTGGGCCGATGGCGATTCCGCGAGCAAGACCTTCACCGTGCCCGTCACCAACGACTTTGTCCCCGAGTCCAACGAGACGGTGACCCTGACTCTGTCGAATCCGACCGGCGGCGCGACCCTTGCCAGCCCGGCCGTGGCGACTCTCACCATCCTCGATACCTCGCAGCCGAGTGTTTCGATCAGCGATGTCTCGGTCACCGAAGGCAACGCCGGGACCATCAACGCAGTGTTCACGGTGTCGCTTTCGTTCTCGCCGGTGAGCAATCCGGTCACCATGAACTTCGCGACCTCGAACGGAACCGCCACCACCGCCGACGCGGACTATGTCGCGAACTCCGGGCCGCTCACCTTCAACATCAGCGGGCCGACCACGCAGCAGGTGACGGTCGTGGTCAACGGAGACACCACCGCGGAGAGCGATGAGACGTTCTTCCTGACTCTTTCCGCCCTCACCAACGCGACGTTCGCCGACTCCCAGGCTCAGGGGACCATCCTGAACGACGACTTCTCGGCCTCGCAACAGTGGCAGGCCCTGCGTTCGATGAGCCGGGGCCACACCGGCCACACCGCGACGCTGCTTCCGAACGGGCGACTGCTCGTGGCGGGCGGGGATGACGCCACCGGCGCCTCGGCGGAATTGTTCGATCCCGCGTCGGGAGCGTGGAGTCTCACCGGTTCGCTCGCCTCCCCGCGTTCCGGCCATTCCGCCACCCTGCTTCCAAACGGAAAGGTTCTCGTCGCGGGCGCGAATCTCGCGGGTCAGACCCTGGCCTCCTCCGAGTTGTACGACCCGGCCACGGGTCAGTGGAACTCCACGGGCAACATGGTTCACGCGCGCGGAGCGCACACCGCGACTCTTCTCAACACCGGAAAAGTTCTCGTGGTGGGCGGCGTCGAGGGCACGACGTCTCAGCGCTTCGCCGAACTCTACGATCCCCTCACCGGTGTCTGGACCACGACCGGCTCCCTGCCGATCGGGCGTGACCGCGCGTACCACACGGCCACGCTGCTTCCGAACGGGATGGTCCTCATCGCGGGCGGGTCGCGGGTGAACGGGGCCACCCTCACCACGCTTCTGCTGTGCGACCTCTTCGATCCCGCCGCGGGCGCCAATGGAGTTTTCGTGGGTGGAGCAACACCTGCGGGTACGTTGACCTCGGGCCGCGCGGAGACGCCCACCGCCACCCTCCTGACCAACGGCAAGGTCCTGCTCGCGGGCGGTCTCACCACCGGCGTGGTGCAGACGAGCGCGGAGTTGTACGACCCCGGGCTCAACACGTGGACGGCCACCGGCTCGATGAGTGCAGGGCGTCATCAGCACACCGCGAGTCTCCTGCCCAACGGCAACGTCATGCTGGTGGGCGGACGCAACGGATCGTCCCGGCTCGCGAGCGCCGAGGTCTACAACGTGGGCACGGGGACCTGGCAATCGGGCGGCGTGCTGACCGCGGGGCGTTACGCGCACACCGCGAGCCTGCTCCCTTCCGGCAAGGTTGTGGTTGCGGGCGGATCGGCCTCCACGTTCCTGACCTCGGTCGAGATGTATGACCCGTTCACGGGAACCTGGGCGGCACAGGGCAACATCGGATCGGATCGAAGAAGGCACAGCGCCACCCTCCTGCCCAACGGCGAAGTCCTGATCGCGGGCGGTGAGACCGCGGGATCGGCAGTCACGACGGCCATGCGCTTCGAGCCGAACACCGGTGTGTGGACAGCTACCGGCTCGCTCGCCCTCGCCCGGTCGGAGCACACCGCGAGCCTTCTTGGCGATGGCCGGGTTCTGGTGGTGGGCGGGCAATCCTCGGGAACCGAACGGTCGAGCGTCGAGATCTATTCGCCGATCACCGGTTTGTGGTCCGCGACCGCCCCGGTCGCGGTGGGCCGGTATCAGCACACCGCCACCGTCCTGCCCGGCGGTCGCGTCCTGGTGATCGGAGGTCAGAAAGGCGGCAACAACGCCACCGAGAC
>CAZBTT010000144.1:0-10081 GCA_964494295.1 uncultured Acidobacteriota bacterium | reverse complement strand
CCGCTGGGCTCGACGCTCTTCATGCTCTTGCCCACAGTGCTCGGTCTGCACCAGACCTCGCAGCTTCTCGTGCTGATCGTCACGACGAGTGTTTTGACCGCGCTCGGGTATCTCTACCTACGCGGGCTCTTTCCCCGGCCCTTCGCCGCGCTCGCCGCGATCTTCTTCGTGATCTGGCCGGTGAAGCACGAGATCTACGCGTCGCAGCTGTTCGGTGTGAACAACCTCGCGGCCTGCCTCGTGGTGAGCGCCGGTCTCCTTTACCAGCGCTGGGCCAGGACCTCCGATCGCCTGGCCCTGGCCATCGGAGTGGCCTGCTATGGGCTTTCGATCTTCATCTACGAAATCGGCTTTCTGGCGCCCCTCATCTTCTATCTCGCCGAGAGAAAGAGACGACGCGAGCCGGCGGGGCTTCTCATGTTCCTCGTCCCGGCACTGTTTTATTGGATCTACCGAATCACCCACCCCGAGGTGCTCATCACGATCGGCCGCCACGACTTCTCGTGGTCGGGACTGGCCACCGGCCTCATCTCGCTGCCGTCGAACCTCGTCGGTTTCCAGGTTGTGCGCAACGTGGCCTATGGACTGTGGGGACTCTGGAATGGGCCTGCGTGGTTTCTGGTGTTCGCGGCCGCCATGTCGGTCGCGGTCGGGTTCGGGACGGCCCGCCTCATCGCCCCGTCGCGCGCCGACCCGCGATCCGCCTCTCCCGCTCTGCTTCTCATCGGACTCGTGAGCGCCCTCCTCCTCGCGGCTCCCGCAGCCCTGGTGCTGGTCGAGAGCCGGCACTCGGTCCTGGCCGCGTTCGGCATGGCGATCGTCCTCGCGGGCCTGTCCATCCGGTTGAAACCCGCGGTTGGCGTGACCCTCGCGGTCGTGCTGACCCTCTCGACCCAGGGGTTGGCGGTGCGCCAGAGCGAGGTGTCAGCGCTCCAGGCCGCGGTTTACGAACACATCGCGGCACAGCGGGGTGAGATGCGTGGAGCCCGGATCGTGGTCGTCGACCTGGCAAGTCTGGCGAACCGTGTGTCCTACACGTGGGGCGAAAGAACAAGCAACGTGCTGCGCGGCTACTGGGGCCTGCACGCCTTCTCCTCCGGCGGCCTCTCCTCGATGGTGGCGCACGTGCTGCGCTCGGCCGGAGTGCCCGAGACTCCACGCGTCAGGGCCTGCGCGACGAGGCCTACCCAGTCCAACGCCCTGATTCGCTGTGAAAGAGGATTCGCTCCGGCCGAACGTCCCTTCGAGGTCCCGCGCGAGGGCGCCTTCACCGTCGACTTCACGACGATGGCGATGCCTGATTCGATCCCGCTCCCTTGAGCGTCGGGATCAGGCGCGCAGATTCGCCTCGACCCACGCTGCGTAGGCCTCCATGAACTTCTGAAGGAAGCCGCGGGTCGTCTCGTTCTTGACCTTGCCAAAGGCGTCGAAGAGGTCGGCGGCATTGCCGATGTAGGCCTCGGGCTGAGGCATCGCGGGCACGTCGAGAAAAACCAGACTCTGCCGAAGATGGTGGTTGGCGCCGAAGCCGCCGATGGCTCCCGGCGAAACCGTCAGCACGGCGCCCGGCTTGCCGGCGAAGACGCTGTGGCCGTAGGGCCGCGAGCCGACATCGATCGCGTTCTTGAGCACGCCCGGAACCGAGCGGTTGTATTCGGGAGTGATGAAGAGGACCCCGTCCTTCGCCTTGACGTTTTCCCGGAACGCCGTCCACGAAGCCGGCGGCGTGGAATCGAGATCCTGGTTGTAGTGGGAGAGTTCGCCAATCTCCACGATCTCCAGTTTCAGCGATGACGGCGAGAGAGCCGCGAGCGCAATCGCCATCCTGCGGTTCAACGATTCCTTGCGAAGGCTGCCGACGAGAACGGCGACGCTGCGGGTGTTTGTCATGCCAAAGATTGTGGCACGGCGCCACGTGCGGGCCGCAGGACGACAAAAGCCCTCCACGTTGCCGTCAGAAGCCGGTGGCGCTCACGGAACCTGAGCGCAAAGGGTGGGGTCCTGCGCTTGCTTCAGGCTTCCTCAACGCGGAGGCATGCACACCGCAAGACGACAGTTGGACCCCGAGAGAGCGACATTGGTTCCTCGGTCCACCGGCCCCAAAAACGAACAACCCAGAGGGCCGCGCGAATCATATTCGACCCACCCCAAAGGCGGTCCGTCGCGAAAGAAAGGCCCTCCGTCCTGATCCCTTGAAAGCGGCGAAGTAGAGTCGCGGCTTCCCCGCATGAAGCCCTTCCTCTTCGCCCGTTCCGACCCCGCCCCGCGCGGCAGTTCCGTTCTCGCGCTCGCGCTCGTGCTCTGCGCCTTCGCTTCCGGCTCCGCCTGCTCGAGGGTCGAAGCGCCGACCCGGTCCGCCGCAGCGGAGAGCGCGTCGATGAAGCGTATCCGCCAGGTTTTCGCCCGGGTTCCGGAGACGCTTGCGAAGAACCACAAGACCTTCGTCGTGCCTGACGGAACCGTGACCGGGTTCGGCGCGGGCGATGCCTACCCGCAGATCTGGCTTCGAGACAGCGCCTGGATCGTGCCCGCCGCGGCCGCGTACTACGACGGCGCGACACTGACGTCATGGCTCGACCTTCACCTCGCCGCGGCTCAGAAGAACGGCCGGCTGCGCGACTGGGTCGCTCCGGGAACGCCGGACGTGTTCAGGGAATGGGCGCCAAGGGTCGCCGCGCTCGGTGCATTGTCGGTGGACACGAACTCGAACGAGTCCGATCAGGAGCCGAGCGCGGCCCTCGCCTGGTGCCGCGCCCGCGAGGCGCTCTCCACAAGCGCGACCGCGGGCCCCGCGGACGCGGGCCGGATCAGACGATTGATCCAGGCCATGGGCGCACTGCTCCGCGACCGGACCGATCGCGCGACCGGGCTCGTGTGGAGCGGGCTCACCGCGGACTGGGGCGACGTGAGTCCTGTTTATCCCGATCAGCGAGCGATCTATCTGGACGAGAAGACGCCCCGGACGTTGTCGCTCTACACGAACGTCATGGCCACCGCCGCCCTTGAATGCCTCGCGCCGCTCGCCCTCGAGCATGGGGACAAGCAGCGCCTCGCCCGGCACGCCGCGCAGCTTCGCGAAAAGATCGACGCGCACTTCTGGATGGAGGAGCGGGGCTTTTTCCGAATCGGAAAGAGCCTCGACCCGACGCCCTCGGAAGCTTTCGGCCGCGACGAGGATGCCCGCTTCGCTCTTGGCGGCAATGCGCTGGCCGCGCTCCTCGGCATCGCCAGCGCGGCCCAGGCGGCGGCGATCTTCGAGACCGCGGAGCGGCTTCGCGTGCAGAACAACTTCTCGACCATCTCCACCACCCTGATTCCGCCTTACGAGGCAGGGGTGTTCCTCCATCCCGCGATGCGCGAGCCGTTCCAGTATCAAAACGGCGGACAGTGGGACTGGTTCGGTGCGCCCCTGATCCAGGCCGAGTTCGAACGCGGCCATTCCGCCCGCGCCCGTGCTCACCTCGATCAGATCGTGGCGCGCATCCTTCGGGCCGGGCCGGGAATCCACGAGTGGTACGCGCAGGACGGTGCAGCCAAGGGGAGCGAAGCCTACGCCGCCGCGGCCGCCGTGCTTCACAACGCGATCGTGCGGGGCCTCCTCGGCGTTTCGAGTTCGTCCGAGGGATACCGGGTGGCGATCCGGACCGGCGAGATGCTTCTGCCCATGGAAGTGCCCCAGCGTGCCGCGGGAACCCGGCTCGTGGTGAGCCAGGCCGTCTCGAGCAGCGCGATCGACGTGGAGGTCTCGGGGACGGCGCGCGTGGCTGAAGTGTGTTCGTTGCTGCCGCGGGGCCGAGCACCGGCGGATCCCGGCCGGGTTGATACGGGGCCTCCCCGTCGGGTGCTCGAGATCGGATCCGACACTCTCCTGTGCGCCGACGTCTCCGCGTCGAACCCGCCGTTCCGGGTCAGCTTCCGATTGAGGCCGCTCGCGGCGTCAGACGGTCATCGAACCGAGGACGTCTCGTCGAAGTAGCCGCGGCGCGCGATCACGCGATAGCCCTTCTTGAGCGTCTCGAGCTTGATCTTCCGGAAGCCCGGCTTCTTGTGCTCCGGTGGTTCGTAGCCGAGAAGGTAGTAGGTCGAGGTCATGTCGAGCAGTCGGGTCAGGCCCTTCGACATGTCGTTCGTGTTGCGGATGGTGAGACCGCCGGTGTCGTCCGCGAGGTTGGACGAGCCCTCGGCAGCCTCCGAAAACGCGAAGGGAGTCTCTCCGGCATCGCGATCGAGTGCCGGGCCGTACTCGACGCCCTGATAACGACCCATGCCCTGGAGGCCGCGCGAATCGACGAAGTGGATGGGCGCATTGGCGAGGAGCGACCGGGTCACCACCTCCTGCTGCTTCCTCGCGTCATCCGAGTCGTAGGCGAACCCTCCCGAAACCATCACCACACTGTGGCGTCCGGGCTGTCGGACCAGCCAGTCGAGGGACTGAAGAAGCACGCCATACGCGTCCTCGCGACGGATGCGCGCGTCGTGGGCGACCTCGGTAGCCCGGCTGGTCGCGGTGGCCGCGGCGCTGTTGGGGTCAAGACCGGGATTGAAGGCGATAAAGCGCGCGATCACCCGCGCGAGCATCGTGGCGTCTCCGCGTCTTATGGCGATCGCCTCGGCGTCGGCGATTGGGAACGACGAGTGATCTTCGACTCGGCGACCCCTGATCCGGTCGATCGCGGCGGAGAAGGTCGCGCGATTTCCCTCGACCGGCTCGGCAAGGGAGATCTTCGACCAAGGAGCCAGCAGAACGAGGGCGCCGTTTCGCTCCGCGAGGGTCTCGATGAGTTTCTTGAGCGCGGGTTTGAGACGCACCGCCTCCACCGGCGACATCTGTCCGTCATCCACGAAGACCACGGCCACCGCGGCGGGCGTCGGGGCGGGCGGGGGTGCGGCGGCGGGAAAGGGCTCGACGATGACCTCGTCGGGGCCCGCGTCCGCCGCGGGCTCACCGAGCGCAAACGCCTTGAATGACGCGATCGGTCGAACCTTGCCGTCCTCCTTCACCACGAAGTCCTCGGCGGCAAGACCGGTGACCACGCGATCCGACTTGTCGAGAACCACGAAGTCGACGAGCACCAGATCCGTGCGAGTTGGAAAAACGGGAAGAGCGGGCCGATCCTGGCTGGGGCCGGATGCCGCCTGGCCCACGATCAGGAGCAGGGCCGGCCAGGATGGCAGACGGGTCATCTGGCGAGATTAGCAGCGGCTCGCGCTTCGAATCGCTTCCGCGGCGCGCCGGATAGCGCGGGACAGCCGTCAAGGCGGCGAGTAGAGTCTGGGATGGCGGACAGTTCTCATGAGTTCCACTCACCCGCGGCAACCAGCCGGCTCGCTGTTCATCAACGGCGCGCGACGCCACGCCCCCTGGCTCTTCGCGGCGGCTCTCGGCGCCCTCGCTCTCTCCGCAAGGGGCCAGACCGGGCCCGAGTCACCCACCCGGCCCAAACTCGTTTACGCGGGCGGCGCGTACTTTCCCCCCTTCGAATACAAGGCCGAAAAGGGGCGGGCCCGGGGCTTCAACATCGAGATGGTGTCGCTGGCTGCTGAAGACGCCGGCTATGAGGTGGAGTTCCGCCTGGGGTCCTGGCCGGACGCGGTGGCGAGCCTAAACGAGGGCCGCGCCGACCTCGCCGCGGTGGCCTACTCCGGGGAGCGCGCGGAACGTTACGACCTGCTCTCGCCGATCTGGAACATGCATATGTCCCTGCTGTTCCCGCCCGGGCGACCGTCTTATCCCCGCGGTTTGGAGGACCTCTCGGGCGAGCGCGTGGCGGTTCTCGATCGCGGCCTGATGCACGAGACCCTGCTGAAGCTGCCCGCCGACAAACAGCCGAAGTTCCGGCTCTGCGCGGACCAGTTCGAGGCGGTTCAGAAGCTGATCGCCGGGGAAGCCACGATGGTGGCCGGGAACGGTCTCGCCCTCAGGCACATCGCGGCTCAGTTCGGGCTGGCCGATCTGGTCGAAGTGGAGGTGGCCTCGACCTCGTACTACCTCGTGGCCATGAAGGGGCGCAGCGGCGAGTTGGCGCGTTTCGTGGAAGCCATCGAGAGAATCCGCGCCTCATCGCGACTGAGCAGCATCGTCGAGAGCACGCTCACCATCGCACCGCCGCCCGTGCCCTTCGCCCAGGCGCTTCGCAAGTACGCCCTCGCCGTGCTCGGGCTGCTTTTCCTTGCCGGCGGGGCCTTCGTGTGGTCGGCGCTCCTGCGGAAGGAGGTGCGCGCGCGCACCGTGGAACTCGAGCGCGGTCTCGCCGAGCGGCAGAAGCTGACCGCGGAGAGGGATCGCTTCTTCGAGGTCTCCCAGACCCTGCACGTCGTCCTCGACAGCCGCGGTTCCATCCGGTGGGTTTCTCCAGCGTCCCGACGCATCCTCGGCCGCGCGCCCGAGGAGTTCGTGGGCACCAAGGTGTGGGAGCACCTCGACCTCGATGAGGAGACCGCGCATCGAGAGGTGCTGCCGCGCCTGAAGTCGGGGGCGACCGACATCGAGCTTCGGCTCCGGCACAAAGACGGTTCCGCGCGCTGGACGCTGTGGAACGCGGCGCCCGACCCGCTCGGCGAACTCGTCTTCGCCGCCGGTCTGGACATCTCGGAGAGGCGGAAGGCCGAAAACCAGATCGAGCATCTTGCCTATCACGACGCCCTGACGGGTCTACCCAACCGCCACCTCTTCGTGGATCGGCTCGACACCGCGCTCACCCGCGCGCGCCGCGCCGAAGAAGCGATCGCGGTTCTCTTCGTCGATATCGACCACTTCAAGGCAATCAACGACTCGCTCGGCCACACCGCGGGCGACACCCTGCTTCGCACGCTGTCCCTGCGCCTCCGTTCCACGCTCCGGAACGAGGACACGGTGGCGCGTCTGGGAGGCGACGAGTTCACGGTTCTCGTCACCGGCATCAAGGACCCGAACGATCTGCTCCGGCTGGCCCAGAAGATCCACTCGACGATCAAGGCGCCGGTGGAGGTCGCCTCGCGCGAGCTCACGGTGTCGGCGAGCATCGGCGTCGGCCTCTTTCCGCAAGACGGTGAAACCGCGGAGCAACTCCTTCGAAATGCCGACCTCGCGATGTACCGCGCCAAGGAACTCGGCCGTGACCGGACTCAGTTCTATACCGCGGCCATGAGCGCCCGCCTGCTCGAACACATGAATCTCGAGGCCCGCCTGCGCCGCGCCCTCAATTCGAACGAACTCTTCCTCGCCTACCAGCCCATCGTACGGCTCAAGACGGGTGAGATCGAAGCCCGCGAGGCCCTGCTCCGGTGGCGGGATCCCGACCGCGGGACGATTCAGCCTTCGGACTTCATCGGAATCGCCGAGGCGACAAACCTCATCTCCGAGATCGGTCATCGCGTGATCGCCCTGGCATGCGCCGCCACCGTGTCGCGGCCGGGTTCGGAGCGGGTATCGATCAATCTCTCGGGCCGGCAGTTCCACGACCCTAGCCTTTTGGACCAAGTCGACAAGTCCTTGCGCGATACCGGGCTCCACGCTTCGAGGCTCGAGTTCGAGATCACCGAAACCGTGGCCATGCAGGACATCGAGCGGGCCGACGTGATCCTCGAGGCCCTGCGCCAGCGCGGTATCCGCCTCCTCATGGACGACTTCGGCACCGGGCATTCGTCGCTCTCGAACCTGAGACGCTTGCCTCTTCACGCGGTGAAGATCGATCGTTCGTTCGTGGCCGACCTGCCGGGCGAAGCGCGAGCGCGCGGCATCGTCACCGCGATCATCGCGATGGCGCATCAGCTCGGCCTCGAGGTCATCGCCGAGGGTGTGGAAACCGGGGAACAACTCGCGATCCTCAAAGCCGAGGGGTGCGACTCCGCGCAAGGCTTCCTTCTCGGCCGGCCCGAATAGAAACAACGCTTTGAACGCCTCCCTGGCTCTTCCCACCACACGTCACCTGAGCGATCAGGTGTTCTCGCGGACCGCCGGCGCGCCGCTGGTCCACGGAAACCACGTCCAGATCCTCGAGGACGCGAGGGCGAACTACCCGGCCTGGCTCGCCGCGATCGACGCCGCGAAGCGATTCGTGCACTTCGAGAACTACATCATTCACGAGGACGAGGTCGGGGAAAGATTCGCCCAGGCCTTCATCAAGAAGGCGCGCGAGGGTGTTCCCGTGCGCATCGTCTACGACTGGATCGGCTGCATCGGGAGAGCCTCGCGGGGTTTCTGGCGCCGGCTCCGCGATGCCGGCGTGGACGTGCGGTCGTACAACCCTCCCCGCCTCGACCATCCCTTCGGCTGGGTCACGCGCGATCACCGCAAGTGTCTGGTGGCGGACGGGTCGGTGGCCTTCGTGACCGGCCTGTGTGTCGGGAGAATGTGGGAAGGCGATCCTTCGAGAGGCCGGGCGGCGTGGCGCGACACCGGAGTGATGATGCGCGGGCCAGCGGTCGCGGAGGTGGCTCATGCGTTCGCGGACACCTGGAGGGCGCTCGGCGCGCCGCTCCCGCCCGCGGAGATCGTGGACCCCGATTCGATTCCCCTCGCCGGCAGCATCGACGTTCGCGTCGTGGCTTCCACGCCGGGAAGCGCCAGCCTGTATCGGCTCGATCCCCTCGTCGCGTCCCTGGCTCGACGAACCCTGTGGCTGACCGACGCGTACTTCGCGGGCGTTTCGGTCTACGTCCAGGCCCTTCGGGCCGCGGCCCGGGACGGGGTCGACGTCCGACTGCTGGTGCCCGGGCCGGGCAGCGACATCCCGATGATGCAGACGATCTCCCGCATGGGGTACCGCTCGCTGCTCGAATCGGGCGTGCGCGTCTTCGAATGGAACGGCCCGATGCTGCACGCGAAGACGGCGGTGGCGGATGCGCGCTGGGCCCGGGTGGGCTCGACCAACCTGAACATGTCGAGCTGGATCGGCAACCGCGAGCTCGACATCGTGATCGAGAACGAAGGCTTCGGGCGGGCCATGGAGGAGATGTTCGCGAAGGACGTCGCCAACTCGACCGAGATCGTTCTCGAGCCGCGACGAAAGGTGCGCCCCGCCGGCGGAGTGAAGGTGCCCCGCCCGCCTCGCGCGGGAGGCAGCGGAACCCGGGCCGCCGCCGGCGCTCTGCGCATCGGCAACGCCATCGGGTCGGTGCTGACCGCGCACCGTATCCATCAGCCCACCGAGCGCGCGCTGATGGGCCAGGGCGGTCTGTGGCTGGCGCTGGTCGCGGTGATCGGCTTCGTATGGCCGCGGGTTCTGGCCTGGCCTCTTTCCGTGATCCTCCTGTGGTTCGCGCTCGCCCTCATCGCGCGCTCACTGCGCCGGCGAAGGCGGTCCGAAGCCGCGGAGCCCATGGCCCCCAAGGGCCCACCATCGTCATGAAGTTCCGCATCCTCTCCTACAACATCCATCGCGCCATCGGCGTGGACCGGCGCTTTCGCCCGGAGCGGATCGTGAAGATCATCGCGCACTACGATGCCGACATCGTTCTGCTTCAGGAGGTGGACGAAGGAGCGCCGCGGTCGCGTGAACTCGATCTTGCGAAGGAACTCGCGGTCGAACTCGGCTTCCCCTACCGGGCCGTGGGTCACAACGTGACTCTCCGAAAAGGCCGATATGGCAACGCGACGCTCAGCCGCTTCCCGATCCTGAGCGAGCGCAACATCGATCTCACCATCGACCTTTGGAAGCGCCGCGGATGCCAGCACACCGCGATCGCCCTCGACGGACGGCACGATCGCAGACTCGATGTGTTCAATCTGCACCTCGGGCTTTCGGCCGGCCAGCGCGCCCGGCAGATCGAGCTGCTCGCCCGCTCGTCGGAAATGACGGCGCTCTCGCCCGCCGCGGCGTGCCTGGTGGGAGGCGACTTCAACGACTGGCGTTCCCAACTCGTTCCTTTCCTCACCCGGGGCATGAACTTCCGCTCGGCCACCGACTCCGCCACGGGACGGCCTCTGCTCACCTACCCTTCGTTCTTTCCGCGCGGCCCGCTCGACCGCATCTATTTCCGCGGCCCGCTTGTCCTGGATTCCGCCAACCGGTGCCGCCAGCGACTCTCCCGCGTGGCGAGCGATCACCTGCCGATCGTGGCGGACTTCGAGACGCGTTGACCGTCGTTGTGGAGGCGCCTC
>CAZBTT010000143.1:0-10093 GCA_964494295.1 uncultured Acidobacteriota bacterium | reverse complement strand
ACTCGCAGGCCTGGCCGATCACGATGGGACCGGAACCGATGACGAGTACGGAACGAATGGATGGATCTCGCATGCTCAGGCGACAGTCTTTCGAAGGAAGAAGTGGTTCGCAACTCGCTGAAGGAGCAGCGAGGCCCCAAGAAAGTAGGTGAGACCAAAGGCCTGTGTTTCAAGGCCCGAGGCGGTGCTGATGAGAACCGGAATCGGGAGCGACGCGACGGCCACGCTCCCGAGGACTCCGATGTCCGCACGGGGCGTCCGTCCGATCGAGGCCAGGACGACGAGGGCCGCGGTGGGCATCCACAAGAGCGCCACGGGAACCTCGCGAATCTCACCGCGCCAGCCAAACCAATCGATGGGAGTGGTGTACTTGTAGTGAAAATATGGCGCCGACTTCGACTCGCCATCCCACGCTTGGAACGGCCTCAACTTCGTCAGACCGACGGTCGCGACGACGCGCTTCACCAGGATCTTTCCGTACCAGAGGGGAGCGCCCTTGATGCCGTCGAGAAACGAGCGGCGAAACGCCTCTTCGTGCTGCCTCGTCACGAGCTTCGGGTCGGCGAAGCCCGGCAATCCCTGACGTCTCAGGAACGCGTTCGCCTCCGCGTCCGGCCACGCGAAACCACGATCCGTGCCGAAGTCGCCGAGGCCCTCCCACAGCGAGAGCCAGACGTTGTGCGCCTGGTGGGGCCGGAACGCGAGCACCGGAGCCAACATCAGCACCAAAGTGGCGACCGCCGCGCGCCCCCCGCTCAGACCGCCGCCATGGCGGAACGCGATCCATCCCAACGTAGCGGCGACCGGAACGAAAACGAGGCTGCCGCCGCGACACCAGATCGCCACGATGAGGATGCCTGCGAGCAACAATGACCGGATGCTGACCCCGCGGAGATCTGCGGGAGCCATAAAGGCCGCGACGGAGAAAGCGGCAAGCGCGAGCAATCCGGCAAGATAGAAGCCGATTGCCGAATGCGGCAGCACGAGGCACTCAAAGAAATACGGCGAGAAGGACAAGATTACGGTCTGCGCCACCGCGGCCACCGGAAGGTTCGCCCGAAACAACTCGTAGTTGAACCATAGCCAGACCGGCGCGAAGAAGAACACGCCCAGCCACAAGAGGAGATAAGGAGCGACACCTCCCAGGAGGAAGAAGCCCGCCGCAAGGACCAGGCTTCGCCCTGCGTCTTCGAACTCCGGCGCAGAATAGGGCTGAATCAGGGTACGGAACTTCTGATCGGGAACCGTCCTCCAGAACTCGTGGGGCTGAACCTTGAACGTCCTGACCTTCTCGCTCATGGGCGATCGATAGGCGGCGACCAGAGGGATCAGGTCGGGTCCCTTCCCTTCCATCCGCGGTCCGGGTGTGGTGGCGTCAACGTAACGCGCAACGCCCAAGGCCAGGTCGTCCCAGTATCGCCAGGCCGAAGGCAGGCGATCAAGGCCGCCGACGTGCACCACCACGACCTGCGCGGAAAGTAGCGCCAAACCCAGCAGCGTTGTGGCCGCAGCCTGGAGCCACACCACCCTCATGCCATGCCGCCGCTGGCGCGTCCTCTCGACTCCATCATCCGCGCAAATCCGGCGAAAAGATGCCGCGAATCGTGCGGACCCGGGCTCGATTCAGGGTGGTACTGGACCGAGATCACGGGCAGTTCGAGGTGGCGGAACCCCTCGACGGTGTCGTCGTTGAGGTTCACGTGGGTGAGTTTGAACTGGCGGTTCTCGAAGACGCTGCGGTCGAGGGCGAAACCGTGATTCTGCGAGGTGATCTCCACCTTGCCGGTCTCGAGGTCCTTCACCGGATGATTGGCGCCGCGATGTCCGAACTTGAGCTTGTAGGTCTTTCCGCCGCAGGCGAGCCCGAGGATCTGGTGGCCGAGGCAGATCCCGAAGAGCGGCGTGCCGGAATCCATGATCGCTTTCGCGGACTCGATGGCGTACGTGCAGGCGTCGGGGTCGCCCGGCCCGTTCGAGAGGAAGACGCCGTCGGGCCGCAGGGCCAGCGCCTCTTTCGCGGTGGTGGTCGCGGGCACGACGCGCACGTCGCAGCCCGAGGCGGCGAGAAGGCGCAGGATGTTCCGCTTGATCCCGAAGTCGTAGGCCACGACCCTGAACTTCGGCGCCACAACGAGGCCGGGTTCCGTGAAGTCGTAAGCCGCGGCGGTGGTGACTTCCTTCGCGAGGTCGAGGCCGTTCATGTCGCGCGAGGCGCGCGCCTGCTTCACGAGAGCCTCGATGTCGGTGACCGCGGTCGAAATCACGCCGCGCTTGGCGCCGTGGGTGCGGAGGTGGCGGGTGAGGGCGCGGGTGTCGATGCCGCAGATCCCCGGAATCCCCTGCCGCGTGAGCCAGACCTCGAGCGAGCCTTCCGAGCGGTAGCTCGAATCGAGGGACGCGATCGCACGCACAACGAAGCCGGTCACCTGCGCCTTGCTCGACTCCATGTCGTGGGCGCTGACCCCGTAGTTGCCGATGTGGGGGTAGGTCATCGTCACGATCTGGCCCGCGTACGAGGGGTCGGTGAGGACCTCCTGGTAACCCGCGAGCGCGGTATTGAAGACGACCTCGCCGGTGGTGTCTTTGGCCGCGCCGAAACTCAGGCCGAAGAAGGCGGCTCCGTCCTCGAGAACGAGTGCGCACGAAGGCCGAGCCCCCGGGCGGGGTCTGGTTTGCGTCCCGACGCGGCTCACCGAACGCGGCCCGTTTTGGCGATCGGCCAGACGCAGAACTCGGCCTTGCCGTAGATGTACTTCTGGGGGACCGCCCCGAACGACCGGCTGTCCATGCTGCTCGACCGGTGGTCGCCCATCACGAAATAGTGCCCGGGTTCGACGGTCATCACGGCCATGTCGTAGCGGTCTCGGTATTCAGGCAACAGGTAAGGTTCCTCGATGGCGGCGCCGTTCACCAGCACGCGACCCGACTGAATCTCCACCTGGTCGCCGGGCAGGCCGATCACGCGCTTGATGTAGGAAACGGAAGGATCGCGCGGATAGTAGAACACCACGACGTCTCCACGCGCCACCTGCTGGAAGCGGTAGATCGCCTTGTTCACCACGATCCGCTCGTTGTCCTCGATACGCGGCTGCATCGAGGCGCCCTGGACGCGCACCGGCTGGGCCACGAAGGTGACGATGAAGAAGCAGAACAACACGGTGATCGACACGTCGTGCAGGAGATCCCAGGCTCCGGAGAACAGGGGCGGCCGCCTCGGAGCCGGGGCGATCTCGGCCGCGAGGGGAACCGCGGGACCTTCGCCCGGGGCCGCCTTCGCCTCGCCGTCGTCCATCCCGTTTTCGTTCGTCTCGATCACAGGCGGCGTTCCACCACGCGGGTGCGGGCGATGCGGTCATGCAGGGTGTCGCCATCGATCAGGATCATCATGAAGCCGAGGCCGAGGGTCGCGATGGACAGGCAGAAGCCGAGGAATCGAACCAGCGCCTGGCGCAAACCGAAAGCGGCCACCCCGTCTTTCATCACGATCCCGAGGCCGATGAGTTCCTTGCCCGGAGTGGCGCCGCGGGTGGTCCAGAAGCCGATGAAGTACGCGGGGAAGGACAGGATCGGCAGGGCCATGAGCCAGGCCGCGACCGAACTTCCATTCTCGAAGTTGAGGTAGATGCCGAGGGGAGGCAGGGAGAAAAGCGCAAAAAGCGCCGACACCGCGAGGAAGTCGACGAGGGACGCAAGGAGTCGCTTCTCCGCGGTGGCGGAAGGAAGAGTTCCGTCGAGGGAGGTGGTGGAGGCCCTCTCGGCCTGATCCTGCCGGCGCTGGTAGGCGAGATTGCGGCCCGCGCGCGGAGCGAGAGAGTCGCCGCAGGCGTTGCAGAAGCGGGCCGGGCCCACGACCCGCGCGTTGCACGACGAGCACAACGACACCGCCTGCTCGGTTTCGATGGTGGCCCCGCAGTGCCGGCAGAAGACGTCACCGGCCTGGAAGGGGTTCTCGCACGCCGGACACCGCATCCGCTGCGACGATGGATGCTGGATCACCTTGGCGAGCGCGCCTTCGGTGGCGGTCTCGGGGGCGCGGAAGAGCAGGCGCGAGGCGCCGAGCCACAACACATCGCCATCGGAGAGTCGCCTCTCCGAGATCCGGTCGCCGTTGAGGAGAGAGCCGTTCGAGGACTCGCAGTCGTGGAAGAGGTACTGCTGGCCGTCGAAGACGATGCGGGCGTGGCGGCGGGAAACCAGCGCGTCCGGGATGACGACATCGTTGGTGGGATCGCGGCCGATCGAGAGATCGGCCCTCGGAAGGTCGATCTCCTTCCTCGAGGGCATCTGCGGATTGATGATCAGCTTGGCCACTTGTTCAAGAACCTTCCGAACCGCGTTGTCCGAACGTGTACTTGCGCAGGACTCTCACCGGGACGGTCTTTCCGGCCTTCTGTCCCGGTTCGTAGCGCCACTTCTTGACCGCCTCCACGACGAAGGCATCGATCTCGGGTGTCGCCGACACTTCGATTTTAGGGTCGTCGACCAGTCCTTCCGGTGTGACGATCCAGGAGACAGTGACGGAGACCACACGCCCAGGTTCCAGTTTTGGCTTGGGAACCTCGTGGGAGAAGAGAAGCGGGCTCTTTTCGACGTCGGCTTCGGGGTAGACCGGGAGGTTGTTCCAGGTTTCGCTCTGGCTGGCCGCAGGTTTTGCGGTCTTGCTGAGAAAAAGGAAGCCGAGGCCCACGGCGAGAAGGGTCACAAATACCGCTCCACCGAGGAGGATCTTCGGAAGCATCGAAGGACGCGGCTCGGCGAGAGTCTCGGGCGGAGCGAGAGGGGCGATGGTCGCTCCTCGGGGAGGCTGGGGGCGCATCTGCGGGGGAACCGGCGGCGGAATGCGCGGAAGCGACGCCGAACCGGTTGGAATCTGGCTCGCCGAGCGGTCGCGCAGTTTGGCGGCGGCCTGCTTCTCGGACTCCGTCATGATGATGGTCTTGTCCGCGGAGGTGATGGTCGGCTTCAACATGCCGCCGGGCTGGCTGGCGGTGCGGCTGGGGTCGTTCGCCGTTCCCGCGGGCGAGGACAGCTTCGGCATTTCGCGAGTGGGGGGAAGCAGGTCTTCGATGACGCTGCGGTCGGCCGCGGGCGGTTTCTCCGCCCCGGGCAGCGTCTTCTGCAACGGCATGGTCGGAGGCGGCGGCGGCTGGCCCGGCGACGACTTCTGAAGCAGGCTCTCGACGGCCTGGCGGGAGAGGCGCTGCTGGTGGGCGGTTGGCAACTCCTGATCCTGGTTGGGCGAGATCATCGTCGCCTCGGCCGAGATGTCCATCCTGTTCGCGTTCAAACCCTGATCGAAGCCGACCGTGGTCAAAAGCGTCGCCTCGGCCGAAGGTTCGGAAGAATCCTTCGCTCCCTCGGCGCCCGGATACGATGAGATCAACGTCGCGTCCGCCGACGCTCCCGACTTCGACGCGGGGACTCCACTGAGCGCGGCGGTGGTCGAGGTGTCCACTACCTTGTAAGGGGCGGGCGGAGGAGGCGCCACCGGGGGGAGAATCGAGCGCCTGGTGCTCGGGAGCGGATCAGGAATAGCGATCCGCGAAACCGGGGCCGGCTCGTCGCCTGGAACCACGACGCCGAGACACGACTTGAGCGCGCGGGCGAAAGCTGCGGCGTCGGCGAAACGGTGCGAGGGGTCCTTGGCAAGAGCCCGTTCGAACACGAACATGAAGTCGCGGCTGGGAATGCCGAGCTGGCGCAGTTCTCTTGGCTCGGCGGGCGGCGAATAGACGAGGGCCTCGAGCATCTCGGGCTGGGACTTCCCCACGAAAGGACGCTGCCCGGTGAGCATCTCGTAGGCGCAGACCGCGAGCGAGAACAAGTCGCTCTCCGGCCCGAGTTCCTGGCCGCGGATCTGCTCGGGCGACATGTAGGCGGGCGTGCCGAGAACTTCGCCGTGCTGGGTGAGATGCGAGCCCTCGATCCTCGCGATCCCGAAATCGGCGATCCGGACGCGCTTGTCGGTGGCGAGAATGATGTTGGCGGGGCGGATGTCCCGATGCACGACGCCCTTCGAATGCGCGAAGTCGAGAGCCGAGGCGGTCTGCTCCACCACGCGGATGGTCTCCGCCGAGTCGAGGCGGCCGGACTTGGCGATCGCGATGTCGAGGGTGGGGCCTTCGACGTGCTCGAACACAAGATACGGAAGGCCATCGACTTCGCCGACGTCGAAGAGGGCCACGATGTTTGGATGCGAAAGCCCGCCCGAGATCCGGGCCTCGTGATAGAAGCGCTGCAGGAACCGGTCGCGCACCGGTCCCGGCTGCAGATCGACCCGGAAAGTCTTGATCGCGAGAATGCGACCGATGAAGGGGTCGGTGGCCCGGTAAACCGTTCCCGTGGAACCCGATCCGAGTTTTTCGGTGATCTCGTACCGCCCGATCTTGGCCGGGAGTTTCGGGATGCCGTCGTTGACGGCGGGTGTCTTCGGGACGGAGTCGGACATTGAGGGTTCTTTGGTCGGTCAGATCACGACGGAAAACCGAACTATACGGCGAAAAGTCGATGCGTCTCTTTACTTGAAGACGGCGATGAGGGGGGCGTGGTCGGAAGGCTGGGCCCCTTTCCTTTCGTCCCGGTCCACCCGGACTTCCGTGCAGGCACGGGCCAGCGGTGCGCTCGCGAAAATGTGGTCGATCCGGAGGCCATCTCCCTTGGGAAAAGCCAGCATCCGGTAGTCCCACCAGGTGAAGGGGCCTTCGCCCTGGTGGTGGATCCTCATCGTGTCCACTAGGCCAAGCGCGAGCAGGTCATTGAAGGCGGTGGTCATCTCGGGATGGAACAGGACGCTGTTCTTCCAGCGGTCCGGCTTCGCCACGTCGCGAGCCTCGGGAGCGATGTTGATGTCGCCGCAGATCGCGACCCGGCCCTTGAGGTCGAGCCGCGACGCGTAGGCGGAGAGGCGCTTCAACCAGGCGTGTTTGTACGCCCACTTCTCGGTTCCGATGTCGCCGCCATTGGGGACATAGATCGACACCACGCGCACGCCCATGATGTCGGCCGCGATCACGCGCGCCTGAGGATCGTCGTCCCCATCCTCGAACGTGCGCGTCACGTTCTCGATGGGCACGCCCTTCTTCGCCACGATGCCGACGCCGTTGTAGGTCTTCTGGCCGAAGGTCACGGCCTCGTACCCCGCGGCCGACACCGCCTCGTGCGGAAAGTCGTCGTCCACGACCTTCAACTCCTGAAGGCACAAGACGTCCGGCTGTTCCCGCGCCAGGAAAGCGACAAGCCGCGCTTCCCTCACGCGAACGGAGTTGACGTTCCAGGTCGCGATCTTCATCTAGTGTCCAATAGGCTTGGTAGTTGTGGCCCGCGGGGCCGGGCGCTGGTGTGGGCTCGCTGCGCCGGGACCGCCTCGTGCGTCGCCACTGGAAAGCGTCACGATGGAATCGTGTGGCTCCTTACTCGGCTTAGTTGAGCGCAGCTTCGCGCTACGATCTTGCGACTCGCGCTCAAAATCCCGACGCATGCGACCCACACCAGCGCCCGACCCCGCTCCATCCCCGTCCCAAAGACCCCATCCAGAAGGCGCGCGAAGTGACGCGTACCCGCACGGGTTTCTCTGCAGGCGGCTCACTTGCGGACTCCTCATCGCGAACTTTCCTGAGGCGGCTTCCGCCATTCGTCTATGAGGCTGGCGACGAGGCCGGTCCAACCCGTCTGGTGGGAGGCGCCTAGTCCTTCGCCGGTGTCGCCGTGGAAGTACTCGTAGAACAGGATGTGGTCGCGCCAGTGGGGATCGGTCTGGAACTTCTCGCGCCGGCCGTGACAGGGTCTTCGTCCGTCCGCGCCGCGGGTGAAGATCGAGATCAGGCGGTCCGACATCGCCTTCGCGGCGTGCCAGAGCGGCTTTTCCTCACCGCCCGCTCCCCCCACCCTCACCGTGAACGCAGGTCCGTACGCGGTGCCGAGCTTGCGCAGGGCCTCGATCATGAGGAAGGTGGTCGGGAACCAGATCGGGCCGCGCCAGTTGGAGTTGCCGCCCTTGATCTTGGCCTCCGCCTCGGCAGGCTCGTAACTCACGGTGCGTTCCCCGAAGTGGAAGGGCTCGCGGTCGTGGACCTTCGACATGCTGCGCAGGCCGAACTCGGACCAGAATTCGTTGGGGTCGAAGACGCGGTCGAGCAGACGCCTCGTCTGATCGGGGTCGACGATGGCGAGGACGTGGGTGGTAGCCCCCTCGCGGTTCACGGGATAGCAGACATTCTGGACCACATCGGCGTTGTTGCGGACGAACCAGATCATCCCCTCGCTGAACTCCTTGAACGGCGCCATCCACTTCTCCTCGAGCCGCTCGATCGCGTAGAGGGGGACGAGACCCACAAGCGAACGGACCCGGAACTTCTCGAAGGAGCCATCCGGAAAACGCAGGACATCGTAGAAGAAGCCGTCGGCCTCGTCGAAGAGCTGGTAGTTGCGTCCGCCCATGTGCTTCATGGCCGCGCCGACGTAGATGTAATGCTGGAAGAACTTGGTGGCGAGGGCCTCGTAGGCCTTGTTCTCGCGCGCGAGTTCGAGGGAAATGCGCATGAGCTGGAGGCACAACATGCCCATCCAGCCGGTGGCGTCCGACTGCTCGAGCACCGCGCCATGCGGGAGCTTTTCGCTGCGGTCGATGACGGCGATGTTGTCGAGGCCGAGGAAACCGCCCGCGAAGACGTTGTTGCCCTCGCGGCCGACCTTGTTTACCCACCACGCGGAGTTGAACAGAAGCTTATGGAAACACTTCTCGAGGAAGAGACGGTCCGCCTTGCCGCTGCGCAGGCGGTCCATGTTGTAGACCCGCCACACCGCCCAGGCCTGAACGGGCGGATTGAGATCGGAGAACTCCCACTCGTAGGCGGGGATCTGGCCGGAAGGATGCTGGAACTGCTCGAAGAGGAGAAGCCAGAGCTGCTCTTTCGCGAACTCGGGGTCGATGGCGGCGAGCGGCACGCAGTGAAACGCGAGGTCCCAGGCCGCGAACCACGGGTATTCCCACTTGTCCGGCATCGACATGACGCGCATGGAATTGAGGTGCCGCCAATGCTGATTGCGAATCCGCTTGCGCGAATCGGGGGGAGGCCAGTCGGCGCTGTCGCCCTGGAGCCAGACGTTCACATCGAAGAGGTAGATCTGCTTGGTCCACAACATCCCCGCGAAAGCCTGGCGCTGGATGAGCTTCTCGTCGTCGCTCGCCTGCTTCGGGTGGATGGCGGCGTAGAACTCGTCGGCTTCGGCCCGGCGCTTGTCGATCACCGCGGGAACGGTGGTGATGGGATCTGGATGGAACTGGTTGGAGAAGCGGAAGCACAGGTCGACGCTTCCCCGCGCGGGAACCAGGACGCGATAGTGAAACGCGGCCTTGGTCCCGAAGTTCTCGGGGTTGGTCGAGTCTTCGCCCTGGACGACGTGACGGTGAAAAGCATCCTTGGTGAAAGGCGAGCGGCTGGAAGCCCCTTCGCCGTAACACACGGCGGCGTTCGTCTCGTTGTCGGTGAAGAGAGCCG
Source organism: uncultured Acidobacteriota bacterium (assembly GCA_964494295.1). Taxonomy (GTDB): domain Bacteria; phylum Acidobacteriota; class Vicinamibacteria; order Fen-336; family JAGNNV01; genus JAGNNV01. The sequence continues at coordinate 596 of CAZBTT010000143.1, read as the reverse complement.
CCTCGACACCGGTGGGGCCGAAGAGGTGACGGGGGCCGAGCTTGTACTGAAACGGAAGCTGCCTCGGCGGACGGAGGTCACGATCGTCGGCGGTGAGGCTGACGAAGCCCGGGCCCGAGGCGCCGGGGGCGATCCGCGGCTGAGGATCGGCCCTAGGGCCCCAGCTCCAGCTGTTGCGGAACCACAGGTGTGGAAGGACGTGCAGGGGCGCGTCGTCGGGGCCGCGATTGTGAGCGCGGACTCTCATCACGATGTCTTCCGCGTTGTCCTTGGCGTACTCGACCTCGATGTCGAAGTAGCGATCGTCGTCGAAGATGCCGGTGTCGAGCAGTTCGTACTCGGGGCCCTCCCCGCGCCTCGCCTGGTTTTCGCGGACGAGATGTTCGTAGGGGTACTCCCGCTGCGGATACTTATAAAGCCACTTCATGTACGCGTGGCTCGGGAGGTTGTCGAGGTAGAAGTAGTACTCCTTGACGTCTTCGCCGTGGTTGCCCTCCGACGGGACGACGCCGAAGAGGCGTTCTTTCAGGAAGGGGTCGCGCTCGTTCCAGAAAGCGAGAGCGAGGCAGAGGATCTGATAGCGGTCGCAGATCGCG
>CAZBTT010000142.1:4077-10304 GCA_964494295.1 uncultured Acidobacteriota bacterium | reverse complement strand
GGCCGTATGCTCATGGGGTGCAACAAACGAGTCGTTGTTCCGTGAACTCTCAGCGGGCAATTTCCCCGCCCCCCTCACTGGGTTTGGCCATGATGTTGGCCTGGTCGCTGAACCTTGTCCCCGCCCCGGCGCACGCATAAATCGACTCCGGCTCCTTCGTGGGCGACGTGACCGACACGCAGGGGGGCGCGTTGCCCGGCGCCACCGTGGTGGCCACCCAACAAGGCACGCGCTTTTCGTTCACCACGACCACGAACGCCAAGGGTCAGTACAGCTTTCGAAACCTGCGCATCGGCTCTTACGTAATCACCGCGGAGCTCGCGGGGTTCAAAAAGACCGTCCGTTCCGCGGTACAACTCAATATCCAGGAGACGATCAAGGCGAATTTCACTCTTGACGTAGGGGCCCTGACCGAGGAAGTGACGGTCAGCGGCGCGGCGCCTCTGCTCAACACGCAGACGGGGGAAATGGGCTACTCGGTGGACGCCCGGCAGCTCAACGATCTCCCGCTGCTCGGGCGCCGATACACCGAACTGGCCCTCCTTCAGACCGGCGTGGTTCCAGCGGGAGCGGGCATGTCGTCCCGCGGTGAGGACACCTTCTTCAACTCGAACGGGAACTTCGCCACCTGGAACAACTTCGTCCTGGACGGCGGCGACAACAACTCCTTCTCCACCAACCTGCAGGAAAGGACGCCGCAGGTTATTGCCCCGCCGGTAGACGCCCTGGAGGAGTTCAAGATCCAGACTCGCACCTACTCGGCTGAGTTCGGCCGCTCCGCGGGCGCCGTGGTGAACGCCTCGATAAAACAGGGGACGAACGACATCAAGGGCGTGCTCTTCGGCTTCGGACGGGACTCGAGGTTCAACGCAAATACCTTCGCGAACAAGGCCACAGGCCGGCCCAAAGGGAAGTTCGACGAGACCGTGGCGGGCGGCGTCGTGGGCGGACCGATCGTCAAGGACAAGCTCTTCTTCTTCGCGGACTACCAGGCGACGCGCACCAACCAGGCACAAAGCAATCAGGCGGTCGTGCCCACCGCCCTCATGCGAACGGGAAATCTGATCGAGCTGTCGCGCGGCATCAGCGGCAGCAATCAGTTCATCCCGGCCGGCTGCGTCAATGCCACCACCAAGGTGATCAGCCCCAGTTGCATCAGCCCGGTCGCGGCAAAGCTCATGGCTCTCTATCCTCTGCCCAACATCGCCTCTGAGCTCGCCAAGGCGGGTCAACCGGGCAGCTTCGGCCTGCCGAATTACATCAACAACGACCCCCTGAAAAACACGATCAATTCCTACGACGTCCGTCTCGACGCGCGGCCGGGGACGTCGGGCAAGACTCTCCTCTTCACCCGCTACTCGTATTCGAAGACGGAGCGCAGGGAACCCCCCGTGCTCGGACCCGTGGCTTCGGGCGACTTCGCTTCCAATATCGATATCAAAGGACAGAGCGCGGTCATCGGGCTGACCCGCAACCTGAGCAGCACCATGGTGCTTGACGTTCGGGGAGCCTGGAACAAGATCCAGGGCGACACCTTCCATCCCGCCTTCGGCCAGGACGTCAATTCTCAGGTGGGGCTCAAGGGTATCCCCACGGATCCCCGCTTCAGCGGAGGCATCCCGAACACCAGTATCGGCGGACTGACTCGCCTGGGCGGGCCGTTCTTCCGCCCTCAGTTCCAGACCTCGAGCATCAAGCAGTTCTCGGCCTCGCTGGCCTGGAACCGGGGCGTCCATTCCTTCAAGTTCGGGGCGGAAAGACGCCGGGACGCCGTCGATTACATCGATCTTCGCTCTCTCAACGGCGAGCTGAACTTCGCCGACGCGCGCTACACGGGCGCGGGGATCGCCGATTTCCTGCTCGGGCTCGCCACTCAGCAGCGCCTGACCACGTTCCACGAAGCGAATCTCTACACCGACGGAACCGAGGTGTTCGTTCAGGATTCGTGGCGCCCGACCAGCAAGCTCTCTCTCAACCTGGGCCTTCGCTATGAATTCTTCACCCCCATCCTGGCTCGCGATGGCGTCATGACGAACATCGACCCTGCGAACGGACAGCGGATCTCCGCCAAACCCTCCGGGAGCTTGTACGAGCGCTCCCTGGTTCATCCCGATCGCAACAACTTCGCGCCACGCTTCTCCTTCGCGTACTCGACGAACGAGAAGATGGTGATTCGGGGCGGCTACGGCATCTACTACCAGCACACCGATCGCTATGGCTCGGAAAGCCAGATGGCCCTCAATCCCCCGCAACTCATCGACGCCGACGTCGCCGCGGCGAATGCCAACCAGGCTCCGACCTACCCGTTCAGAGATGGATTCATCACTCTCACTCCGAACGACATCAATCCTGCCTTGATCCAATGGCGCATTCAGGATCCGAATCAGAAGACCCCCATCGTCCACCAGTTCAGCATCGGCCCTGATTTCAAGCTCAGCGATACGATGTCCGCCTCGGTGCAGTACGTCGGCAACAAGGTACGCAACGGCCGGCGTATCGTCAATCTAAATCAGGGGAGGATCACACCTTCGGGCGTCGTGTTCCCGTATGCGCAATACGGTTACGGGACCGCCTATCTCGAGCAGATCCGCACCGTGGGCCGGACCGACTACAACGCCTTGCAGACCCAGATCCAGCGCCGCATGACCGGGGGGTTGGGCTTCACCGCCTCGTTCACCTACGGCAGCGCAAAGGGCGATTTCCTGGACCACCTGTCGGCCGGCGGGGGCGCCACCGGAAACCAACCGCAGGACGTGTACAACCTCGACGCTGACTACGGCCCCTTGGAGTTCGACATCAAGAAGCGGTTCGTTCTCTCCTTTATCTACGAACTCCCCGCAGGCCGGGGTCGCGGCACCGAACTCAAGGGAATCGGGCGGATCTTCAACGATTGGAGCGTCAATGGAATCCTGAGCCTCGAGGACGGCCGTCCCTTTACCATCACGGGCTCCAACCGAAGCAACACCGGCCCGGGTCACACATCGAGGGCGAACTGTCTGGGCGATGCTCAGCCTTCTGGCTTCGACAAGACCCTCGACAAGTGGTTCGACACCACGCAGTTCGCCGATACGGTCGCGAATACTCACGGCAACTGCGGGTTCAACACGGTCCGTGGGCCCGGGGCGAAGAACCTGAACATGTCGTTGGTCCGCAACTTCCCGCTTCCTGGCGATCGACGCATCGAGTTCCGGGCCTCGGCATTCAACCTCCTCGACTGGGAGAACTATGCATTCCCCGGATCCAGCGTGGCGAATCCGGTGACCTTCGGCAAGATCACCGGGGTCCGGAACTCTCCGCGTGAGATGCAGTTCGCCGTGAAGTTGTACTGGTAGGGAGAATCAGGATGAGATCGATGAAAACGCCGCTGGTCGTGTCTCTTCTCGTCGCCGGTTTGGCCGGTCCGCCGGCCGTCGTCGGCGCCTCCCTCCCCCAGGACCACGGTGCTTCCGGGGTCTGGCAGAGGATCCTCAAGCTCAAGACCACGGCGAGCGCCATGCACACCACGGCTCATCCCGACGATGAGCACGGCGGCGTGCTCGCGCATCTCTCCCGCGGTCAGGGAGCGCGTCTCTCCCTGCTGACCCTGAACCGCGGTGAGTCGGGCGACAACGCCATCGGCTCGGAGCTCTTCGACGGCCTTGGCCTCATCCGCACCGAGGAGCTGATCGTTTCCGACCGGTACTACGGTGTCGACGATCAGTACTTCACGACCGTGGCCGACTACGGCTTTTCCAAGACCATCGAAGAGGCGCTCACGAAGTGGGGCAAGGAGAACGTCCTGCGCGACGTGGTCCGGGTGATCCGCATGAATCGCCCCTTCGTTCTGATCTCCCGCTTCCAGGGCAATCAGCGGGACGGACACGGCAATCACCAGACCGCGGGCATGATCACGCAAGAGGCCTTCAAGGCGGCCGGAGATCCGAAGATGTTCCCCGAGCAGATCGCGGAAGGATTGCGGCCCTGGCAACCGATGAAGGTCTACATCGGCGGCCAGCGGGAGAACGAGGAATGGACGTTGAGGGTTGACCCAGGGACCTTCAGTCCGTGGCTCGGCGAGACCTACAACAACTTCGCTCGCATCGGTCTCTCGTTTCAGCGCTCGCAGGTGAGCGGCCGCGTCAACCTCGCTCGGGGACCGCAGTACGGCTACTACAAGCGCGTGGGTTCGACGGTAACCTCGGGTAACAAAGAAGAGAGCTTCTTCGAAGGCATCGACACCACGATCCCCGGCATCTTCAAGACACTCGGCCGCAGCGCCCCCGCGGGTGTCGACGCTCATCTTCAGGCGATCGATCGCGAAGTCACGAACGCAGCCGTCGCGTTCTCGATGACCAATCCGTCCGCCACCGTGCCCGCCCTAACCCGCGGCCTCAAGGCGACGCGCGATGCGCTCAGCGCCCTCGGCGCCACGGAGCCCGAAGCGACGTTCATCCTGAAGGTCAAGGAGCGCCAGTTCCAGGCCGCGATCACCGCCACCCTGGGCGTGGATTTCGTCGCCGCGGCTCAAGCGGCCGGTCTCCCCGAACCGACCGGTCCCTTCGCAGCCTTCGCCGCGCCGCCCACGATGAGCGCGCCGGTGCCCGGCCAGACCTTCGAAGTGCGGGCCCACTTCACCAATCGCAGTCCCGTGGATGTGACGATGCGCGGGATCGTCCTCGACACCGCGGAAGGATGGAACGTCTCGAGCACCGGTCCCGACGCCGCCACCGCCCTTGGCAACAACGCGACCTCGAGCCAGCGCTTCTCCGTATCCCTGGCCCCGAACGTGTCTCTCTCCTCCAGGCCCTACTTCTCGCGGCCATCGATCCAGGAGTCCGTGTATCAGGTTTCGGACGTGAAGCAGATTCACCGGCCGGTGGCCGAACCGCCGGCGGTGGCGGTGGCGCGGTACACCGTCATGGGCGTCGATGTCGAGGCGCGCGAGGTGGTGGTCCGGCGCGAAGCCAACCTGCCTTACGGCGTCGAGTCGCGCGAACTCCGCGTGGTGCCGGCACTCGCATTGACCGTGACGCCGGGATCGGCGGTGGTGCCCCTCAAGGCACTCAGGAAGCGTGTCCAGGTCGAGGTCGATCTTCTCAACAACGTCGAGGGCGACATCGCGGGCGAGCTGGTCCTGAACCTCCCCAAAGGATGGACGTCTGCTCCCGCGACCCAGGCCTTCAAATACGCCCGTGCCGGTGAACGCAGCGTCTACCGCTTCACCGTGTCGATCCCCTCCCTCGAGGACAAGACCTACGAGATCACCGCGGTAGCGCGCGCCAATGGCCGCGACTACACCGAAGGGTACTCGGTGATCGACAAGCGCGACCTCGAAACGCGCCTGCTCTACCGCCCGTCCACGATCACGGTGCGCGGCATCGATGTGGCGGTGCCCGCGGGCCTCAAGGTCGGCTACGTGATGGGGGTGGGCGACCAGGTTCCCTCGGGCCTGGCCCAGCTTGGCGCGAACGTCACCCTGCTCGGCGAGAAGGAACTCTCAAGCGCCAATCTCGCCCAGTTCGACACGATCATGACCGGCACACGTGCCTACGCGGTCCGCGACGATCTCAAGACCTACAACCACCGCCTGCTCGACTACGTGAAGGCGGGAGGAAACATGGTGGTGCTCTACAACACCCAGGAGTTCGTTCCGAACAAGTGGGCGCCTTATCCCGCGATGCTGCCCCAGCGCGCCGAGGAGGTTTCCGAGGAGGACTCGCCGGTCGAGATCCTCGCCCCCACCGCTCCTGTCTTCAACTATCCCAACAAGATCACCACGAAGGATTTCGAGAACTGGGTCGAACAGCGCGGCTCGAAGTTCTTTACCGAGTGGGACAAGGCCTACACGCCGATGATCGCGACGTGGGATAAGGGCCAGGCGAAGCAGAGCGGCGGCTGGGTGCATGCGCCGTACGGCAAGGGGCATTACACCTACTTCGCCTACGCCTTCCACCGCCAGCTGCCCTACGGCGTGCCCGGCGCTTATCGTCTCCTCGGAAACGTCCTGTCCCTCAACAAGGCGCGGACGCCAGCACTGGCCAAGCCGAAGCCCTAGCTATCTCAGCGTTCGCTCCCTCACCAGTCCGAGGAGGTCTTGAAAACCTCCGAGGAACTGGTTGAGGGTGTGGACGCTCGCGCCGTATGACGCGAAGGACGCGGGCGGAATCGCGCCTTCGTCGTACGCGAGCCCGAAGTCCTTGAACTTCCTCTGAAGTCTCGCGACGACCCCGGGCCGGGACGGCCGGGCC